>NC_019791.1:309369-618738 GCF_000317795.1 Caldisphaera lagunensis DSM 15908 | reverse complement strand
GATAGGAATTATTGTTGTTATTATTGTTGTTATTATTGTGGGAGGAGTCGCGTACTATTATTCTACAAAGAAACCAACTTCAACAACATCTACTGTTTCAGCACCACCATATATTTTAATTGGTACATTGTATGCATCTAGCGGTAGCTACGCTTCATCTTCAATGCCAGAATATGAAGGGCTTCAGTTATGGGCTAAGTGGGTTAATGAAAGTGGAGGTATTTATGTAAAAGAATATGGTAAAAAGATACCTGTTAAAATTGTAGCATATGATGATCAAAGCAATCCAACAACAGCACAATCACTTTATCAGCAATTAGTTACAGTTAACCATGTTAATGTATTAGTAGCAGATTTCGGTTCAGTCTTAACAGCGCCAGCTGTTACATATGCTAACGCAAGCCATATATTACTTTGGGATGTAACCGGTTCTTCGTATGCATTCTTCATTAATAATCCATATATAATCTTAACATCTTTACCTGTTTCACCATATTTCATAACTTATGTTGCACCATTTTTGCATTCATTAAATATAACGAAGGTTGCTGTTATTTATGCAGCAAATGACTTTAATGCATATCAAGACTACTTCTTAGGCACTTATTTCAAACAATATGGAATTACAGCTGTAGTTAATGAAAGCTTCCCCACATCAACAACAGATTTCTCTAGCTATATTGCAACCATAGAAAGCGCGAAGCCACAGGCTGTTTTAGAATTAGGATATCCTACAGATGATATACCATTCTTAAATCAAGTAGCATCATCAGGTTATCATTTCCCCATGGTCTTAACCAATTTCCCTGGACAACTATTACCGGACTTCTTATCAGCAGTTGGAGCTAATATGAATGGAACCTTTACTTTAGCCTATCCTCCATTGGTTAGCTACACACCAAATTATGGTCCTAATTTGACAGAATTCTATAAGCTATGGAACAGTACATATCCAACTATTCCTCCAAACTTCTTATCAATAGCAGGATTTAATGCTGGATTGATAATAGGATTAGCAATACAAGATGCAGGAACATTAAATCAAACTGCTATTAAAGCCGCTGTTTTAAATGATATAAGCGGTAAAATAACAACTATTGATGGGTTATTTAATGTAACTCAATATGGAATGCAAGTAGGAGAAAATCCATTACCAGCTCAAGTTTGGGTATATCCAAACGGTACAGCTAATGTTGTACTATTATGGCCTCCCAATTTAGCAACTGGCAAAGCAGTTTATCCTGCTCCTTAACCATAAATTAATATACCTTTTTTATTATCCTTTATATTTTTTATTTCGGGGTCGGATTTGGTTTCGTTAAAGGCTTTTGTAGAAATATTAAGAAAATTATTAGATGAGGGAGTTAAATTTACAATTATAGGAGACACTGTTATTCTATTAAATATAAAAAGTGAAGATCTAGGAGAAGATATAGATCTTTTTGTTGAATCGCCAAGTATATTAGAAAATGAAAACTTTTATGAAGAGCTTTCAAATAAAAATAAGTGGAGTTATGGAAAAACATGGCTAGGTACTCCAAGAATTACTGCCGTAATTTTTAATGAAGAAATAAATTTAGATCTATATGAAAATCTTTATGATTTTTATATACCAAATTCTTTTATTAATAATGCCCAAAGAATCGATATTAATGGTTTAAGGCTTAAGACAATAAGCATTGAACAATATTTGGTATTAAAATCGTATTCGGGAAAAGAAGAAGATATAGAAAAACTAAAAGATATTTTGAACATAATAAAGAAAAATAAAATTAGAATACATGAAGATAAAATAGTTGAAGCTGCCAAAGAAGTTGGAGAAGAAAATACTATATTGAGAAAGTTAAAAGAATTAGGTTATTTGAGGTGAAATATGATGAGATTACTTAAAATAGTTGCAACAGTAGGACCGGCTAATTATGATTATAATGTTATTAGAAAAATGGTTGCAAGCGGAACAGATGCGTTCAGAATAAATATGAGCCATGGAGATCAAAAACAATGGGAAGATTTTATTGATCTAATTAATAAAGCATCTAATGAACTAGGAATCAAAGTAACAAAAATAGCAGATTTGGAAGGACCTAGAGTCAGATTGGGGAATTTTGAACCAGTTAAAATACAACAAGGCCAAAATCTAGTATTAAGATATGAGAATTCTAAAATAGATGGAATCCCAGTTGATAATAAAGTGTTTTTCTCATCTATTGAGCAAGGAGATAAAATATTAATAGATGACGGAAAGGTTTCTGCCGAAGTAGAAATCGTAGAAAAAGATTCTGCAGAAGTAAGAATAATAGAAGGTGATTTACTTGAACCAAGAAAAGGTGTTGTTTTAGCTGGAAAAGAATTTGATATGCCGCCTATAACAGATAAAGATTTAAATGATATGAAGTTCATAGCAGCAAAAGACTTTGATTATGTTATGGTAAGTTTTGTAAGAAACTCCAAGCATATTGATATTGTAAGAGAAGCTCTTAAAAAGCAAGGAGCAAATAATATTGGACTATTAGCAAAGATTGAGACTCCAAGCGGCGTTAAAAATATTGATGAAATAAGCGAGGCTGCTGATGGAATAGTAGTAGCTAGAGGAGATTTAGGGATGCATTTTCCACTTGAGCAATTACCCATGATACAAAAGAAGATAATAGAAAGTGCTAGAAGAAAATTAAAACCAGTTATTTTGGCAACTGAAATATTTATGAGCATGATAGAAAGACCTGTTCCTTCAAGAGGGGAGATATCAGATGTATACAAGGCTGTTGAAGAAGGAGTTGATGGATTTTTGGTAACATCAGAGACCTCTATAGGAAAATATCCTGTACAAGTTATCATTTGGCTAAGTAGGGTTATACAAGAAGCACAAAAGCATATAACACCAAATAGAATAGAAATAAGCGATATATCCGATGCAAGAATCGCGAAGGGTGTTGTTGATTTAGCTAATGATATAGGTGCTGAGATTGTATCTTATGCTACAACAATAGATATGTCTAGATTTATTGCTGGGTTTAGACCATCAAAACCCATTTATACAGGTGTATCAGAAGAATCCGTAGCAAAGAAACTTAACATATTCTATGGAATTAAACCTTTAATTGTTGGTCAATCTAATAACGAAGAAGAAGGGTTAAAGGTGACGGAAAGCTATTTAAGAAAGGAAGGCGTTTTAGGTGCAGGCGATACAGTAATAGAAACAGCAAGAAGTCTAGAGGAAAATTCATTTATTATAAAAGTTAAACAATTGATGTAAATTTTAAATATTAAGCAATAATTTAAAAATGATCATTTTCTTTTTAATTCATAATAATACTTTTCACCATTTTTATAAATTATTTTTTTTGAAATCAATTTATCAAAGGCTAAATTCCAATACTCTCCTAAATCTTTATCACTAATTCCATACCATTCTATAAAGATACTCTTTAGCTCTTCATAATCTAAACCTTTTTTAGCCCTCTCATCTTCTTTAAATATTCTTTCTATAAATTCCATGATATCCTCCAACCTAGTCCATGGATATTGATACCAAGACCAGTCTTTTACCTCAATTAAATAATAATCTGGTTTATATTTAGCTACAGAACTTATCCATTGCAAAGATGCTGTTCTAATATCCTTAGGGTTCCAACTTTCTGCAATATATTCCTTAGCTAATTTCAATGTTTCTCCAGTATCTACTATATCATCAACCACAAGTATATTTTTATTTTTAGCATCTATTTTATATGGATACCTTAGTATTGCTTTTTGTGTAACCTTTGCAGCTTCTATCCAATGTTGGCTTTGTACACTTAATAAATCGCTTACCCCTAAAAAATCGCATAGGAGTCTAGCAGGAACATAACCGCCTCTTGCAACTGCAACTATAATATCTGGATTAAAATTTGAGCTTTCTATTAATTTACTTAAATTATATGCCCAATCAACTATTTCAGACCAACTTACTAGTTTAACTGACACTTTAGGCAATTATTATCCCCAATAAATCTATACTTTAAACATTAAAAGTTTGTTGTTTTCTAAATTTAATAAATTATAGCAATATTTTTTAATATAATTTAAGCTTACCAGTTATTTTATCTATAATTTCTTCAGGCCCTGGCCCAATTGCTACAGCAGTAATAGTACCAGGAGGTAATTGGGTCCTGCCCGCATCGCTTATAATAGAGCATGGTAATCCTAGTTGCAATGCCTGATTATATATTTCCTCTATTTCATCTCTTGAATTAACTTTTAATACTACCTTCATTTGACCTTGTTTCTTCCATAAATCTAGCCATTCTTTCCAATCCTTCTTATTAGAATCTATAATCTCAAAAATAGCATCACAACTTGCATGGGAAGCTTGAGCGGCTGCCTTACCATGACCCATCTTTAAATCTTTTCTCAATACTATCGATTGTTTCATTACCATTACAGGCACCTATAGAAGTTTATCAGAAATCAAAGATATAAATAACATTGAATATAATCCAACTGTTATTGGGTCTGTATTAAACTCTATTAATTCATTACCAGTATAATCGATTTTAAACATTATAATCAAATCCTTAAAATCTGATGAATCAACACTAGAAGTTAATAAAATTTTTCTATACTTAATTTTGTTCTTTAAAAACTCAATTGGTAAAGCAAAAGCACAGTTCTGCAGAATATTATATGCATAAATACCTCCCGCTTCTGTTGATGGTGTATAAAATATAGCAAATTCTTCATTTATTTTTTTAATTCTTTCAATATTCGATTTGTATTTTTCATTTAGCCAATCTAAGGCTCCTTCTAAATTATCCATTTCTTTTTTAATTCTTTCATATCTTTCTCCTAAATCTTTTGGAATCCATAAAAGTGATGCAATACTAGACGTAATTATTGGCCATTCACTATTAATAAAAATTCTTTTAACTCCCAAATATTTAAGCCTCTCTTCTAATGTGTCATCCAGCTTAGGAGAAATGAATTCAACCTCTAAGTTCATTACTCTCGATACTTCTGCTGCATGCACTGATCTGGAATCTTTTGGATTCATAGAAAATATTATAGTTTTATTAAAGTTCTCATAATATGGTAAGGAATACAAAACAGCCTCTGTTGGCGTTAATAGCGTAGCTTTTTTGCCAGATGATAACAATCCTATATACAAAATCTTTCCTGCAGATCTTGATATATAATCAGATATTATCAATATATTATCTTCTATCTCTGGTTTCTTCATCGATTTTGCTACATCGATAGCTTTTATCAAATTGTTTTTTAACTCATTGTATTGCATGCTCTAACGCCTTACAACAGCTACATTCTTCCTCTATAGGATTTTCTGATAATTTTGGAATGACATCATAAAGTATCTTCCTAGCCCTTTCTATATTTTGATTCATAACTCTTTCAACTTCCACAGCAGTTACAGGCTTTTCTGCCCAGACATCATAATCTGTTACCATAGCCAAAGTAGAATAACATAGTTGTGCTTCACATGCTAAATTTACTTCAGGAACTAAAGTCATCCCTATTATATCTGCCTTAAAAACTTCTTTCCAAACCCTACTTTCTGCTCTTGTTGAAAATCTAGGACCTTCAATACATATGTAAGTTCCTCCGAAATGAGACGTATATCCTAATGACTTAGATGATTCATAAAGCTTTTTGCTTAAATATTTGCAAAATGGATCAGCCATACTAACATGGACTGTTGTTGGACCATCAAAGAAGGTATAGTTTCTTAACTTAGTCATATCTATAAATTGATCTGGTATAACAAAATCTCCAGGTTTCATGTTTTCATTTAAGCTCCCAACTGCAGATACACTAATAACATGTTTAATTCCTAATGATTTTAATGCCCAAATGTTTGCCCTATAATTAACCTTATGTGGAGGGTATCTATGACCTTTTCCATGCCTTGGTAAAAATGCAACTTTAACTCCTTTAATTTCCCCAACTGTTATATAATCACTAGGCTCTCCATATGGGGTAAAAACCTTAACTTCTTTTGGATTTTCGATTATATCAGCTTTATATAATCCAGAACCACCTATAATACCTACATGAGCCTTTACATCTTTTGGAACTGTTAAAGTTATACCCAATCTATTCACCACTTAAAATATAAGGGGATAAGTTTTAATTTTTCTTCAATTCATTAATCTTTGGTGTTAGTATTGGCTAGATTTGCTTTAATTGTTACAAGCGATAGCGTTTATAATGGAATTAAGAAAGATGAGATAACACCCATTGTTGAAAAAATGTTAAAAGAATATAACCAAGAACTTGTCTTTAAGACAATTATAAAAAACAATAAAGAAGACTTAATAAATGCTTTAAATAATTCATTAAACATTTCTGATATTATTTTAGTAACAGGTGGAACTGGTATTTCCCCAAAAGATATTAGCATAGATGTTGTAAAATCAATAGCACAAAAGGAGTTACCTGGATTTGGAGAAATTCATAGAATGAAGAGTTTTAATGATGTTGGTTATAGAGTTGTATTAAGCAGAGCTTCAGCATTTATAATAAACAAAAACTTAGTTGCAGTAAGCCCTGGAAACCCTTCAGCAGTAAAGATATCGCTAGAAATCTTAATCTCTATAGCAAATCATGCAGTAGAGCAACTAAGTGGAAAACCCCATGATAAATGAAAATCTATTTAAAAGATATATTTAAAATCTAAAAAAGACTTTAATTATAATTTCAATGTTACCAATAATTCTAATATAATACTTATTTCAACTCATAACATAATAATAGCCCTTATTTCATCGTTATTTGGACTATCATTAAGCCCTATTAGAGATAGTGCAGTGGAGGATCTGTCACACCTCTACAAACAGATGGTAGCAAGCAGAACAAATAGAATAGAAAGAACTTACATTTATTCTTATTTAACAATAACATAATAGTTATAGATCTACTTGGAAGAATATTATCTAGTTTATTATAAATACATTTAAAAGATTATTTAAAGCTCAATTAACTCCTTCAAACTTTTTAAACCTGTCTTACTAGCATTTTTATATAAATATTAAAACAATAAAAATAAAAAACTTTTTAAACGTTTGTATTAATTGTGTATTTATAGTAGGTGAGAGTTATTGAAGGAAACAAGAGGTCCTCGTCTAGGGTAACTCTTTATGTTATTGTCGTAGTCGTTATAGTATTAATTATTGTAGGGGGAGTTGCAGCATATTATGCAACTAAAAAACCAATAATGACTACTACATCCTCGACTACTACATACATTACAAGTACTACTACAAGTACTACATCCTCGACTACTACAAGTACAATAACTCTTTCAACATTAAAACCAGTTGCAACATCAACATATGCATCAGTAGCAGGAACACCAATTAACTTTGTATTATCATCATTTACCCCATCAAGCAATAGATATGCATTATTCTATGCAGGTAATGGGAAAATAATAAACACAACATCACAATACGTTAATGTAACCTATAATTATCCAGGTCATTATTTAGTTTATTATAATGTATATCAAAGCGGTTCATTAATAGGGTCTTCTCAATCAAACATGATTGAAATAACAGTAGCACCAAATGTACCATCAAGCCTATCAGATTTAGTTACAGTTCCAACAATTACATTTAACATAACAAGAAATCCAACAGCACCAATTTTCTCAACAGGTGAAACAGTTTATTTATCAGGAGGATTTTTGCAACCACCATCTGGTCAAAACATGACTATATATGAATATGTATGGAACTTTGGTAATGGAACAACTTTAACAATACCTGCTTTAAATTCTACAGGCTATGCAGAAGAGGTAGCTTTAACTGGATCTGGAAATATTAGCTATATAGAACCTTCTAAAAATCCCATAACTCTTTCATTTAACGAACCTGGTTTATATGCTATATCATTAACAATAATAACTAAAAACGTTTCATCTGGGAAAACATATAACTATACAACATATCAAAGCGTTGCAGTATCATCATCTACTTCACCATTTGCAATATATTCACCAAACCTGCAAGTACCTAACCCAGGTACAATAATTGTTGCAGAAAATGTTCCAGGAGGTCCATATAGCTTTGACCCTCAAATAGATTATGATGCGATAGGATTTGAAGAGCTTTTAAACATATATTCTACATTAGTTATTTATAATGGTTCATCAACAACATCTTTCTTACCAATGGCAGCAGCTTATTTACCAACTGTTGGTAATTGGTCAAACATAACTGCTAGATATTTATATGGAGCAATTTCACCAAATTATACAATTTACATATTTAAAATAAGACCTGGTTTGTATTTCTCTAATGGAGATCCATTAACAGCATATGATGTATGGTATTCATTGATAAGGGATATATTATGTGCAGGAGGAACACCAGGTACTCCAGGTTGGATATTAACACAATACCTCATACCAAATTATACACCATTTACCTCAGTTATTACTTCACCAAATGATACACAAGGATTTGATGAAATAATGAATGCAATAACTTATAATAACCAAACAGATACAGTAACTTTGCATTTATGGAGGCCTGCAACGCCTCAATTCTTATTTACTGCATTAGCTGACCCTGAAGGAACAGGTATATTGGATGCTAAATGGTTAGAACAAATAGGGGCAGGAATTAATTTCACACCAGCTGGATTTTATGCATATCAACAACAAGCAGATGAAGGTAATTATAATACACAAGTTCAATGGAACCCAATATCATCTGGACCATACATGATCAAATCTTATACCCCTGGAGAAAGCGTTGTTTTATCACCAAATCCATATTGGCCCACAAATATTTCATACATACCTAAACCAAATGATACTGTTATAATATATTGGGTTAAAGATCCAAACACTGCATATGAAATGTTTGCATCTGGACAAGCTGATATAGTAACTTTCTTACCGTCTAATTACATACCATCAATAGAGCAATTAGAATCAGAAGGGGTAGCATCTTTATATGAATACCCCAGCTTAGCTGCGTTTTTCTTCACTTTCAATGCTAACATAAGCGAACCTATTTTGAGTAGTCTGAATCCATCTTATCATATTCCATCATATTATTTTGCAAATCCATTGGTTAGAAAAGCATTTGCTTATGCATTTAATTATTCTGAATACATAAACGACATAGTTGGTAATGCTAAATATCATTTTGATTTCGGTAACCTATATTGCGGAGCTATAGTTTATGGTTTGCCATATTATGTTCCTCCATCAGAATTAAGCAATTGCCCAACATTTAACTTAACATATGCAAAGCAATTAATGGAAGAATCAGGATTTTACAACATATCAGTGTACTTCCCAATAATTGTATCAAGCGGTGATACTGTTGATTTCACAGCAGCAGAGATGTGGGCACAAGCATTACATGAAATGGATCCAAACATAAATGCTGTTCCCTTATATATGCCCAGCTCTACCATAGGAGCATATGGAATTCCAGGCCAAAACCCGATGCCAGTTTACAATGACGCATGGTATGCCGATTATCCCTTAGCAAATGATTTTACAGATGCATTATATTTGGAAACAAGTGGTGTGTATCCTGCCCCTAATGGATGGAATGTTTCCTATTTTGAGAACTTAAGCAAATACTTTGCATCTCAAGGAAATACTTTTCTTGCTAATCTATTTGAAAATGAATCTGAACAATATAATGAAATGGATAATTTAATTTTAATGGCAGATAAATATGCATTTACAGGCAATACAACTGCCGCACAACTATATTATAAACAGGCAGAACAAATTGGAATTGATCTTTATCTTTACGTATATACATATCAACCTACCTTGTCTTGGATTATTAAATCCTATATGCATGGATTTAATAATCAAATATTATATGAAGAGAATCCAATAAATGGAGGAGATTCTGTATTTTATTGGTGGATTAAAGGCTAACTCTTTTTATATTATAAATATTTTGTTTTTTTAATGGCTTAAATTCTTCATGATATGAAAGTTCTTTTTATTGGCTTATTTAAAATCCTAATTAGAGATCTTTGAATCAACATCGTTTTGTTACAAAAAAGAGAAACATAAGTATTACTTTTTATTTTCTCTTAAGTATCAATTTTAACTGGTGTAGTTAATGAACAAAGAAACATTGGCAATAATAGGTGGCGGAGACGCTGGAATGACAACAGCATCATGGGCCAGAAGGAGAAAACCCCATATGAATATAATAGTATTTGAAAAAACGAACTTAATCAGTCATGCACCATGCGGATTACCTTATTTTATAGAAGGATTATTCGATGATGAGAAACTTCTATCAGCATATACACCAGAAGAATTTGAAAAAGAAAGAAATGTTAATATAAGAATTAACCATGAAATAATAGAGCTAGACTTAGACAATAGAGTTATTTATGCAAAAAATAGAAATAATAATGATATTATTAAATTAGAATATGATTATTTAGCTATAGCAACTGGTTCTAAGCCTAAGAAGATTAAATACGATAATGAATCAAGAATTTTCTATGTTCATCACCCCTCTTTGGCAAGAGAAGTAAAAGAGAAAATAATGAACTTAAATAATGTAGCAATAATAGGTGGTGGGATACTAGGCGTTGAATTGGCAGAAGCGCTGGTTAGAAATGGGAAAAATGTTTTATTAATACATAAGAACGCGTATTTGCTAAATAAGATGCTAGACAACGATATGGCTTCATATATCAACAATTATGTCTCTAAAGATATAAAACTAAAATTAAATGAAGAGGTTTTAGAGATAACTGATGGGGGAAGGGTTATAATTACTAATAACGGTAAATACGAAGTTGATGGAACAATAGTTTCTATAGGTGTTGAACCAAATACAGAACTAATCAATGATAAGAATATGATAGGAGAAACTAAAGCAATAAAGACAGATGAATACATGAGAACAAGTTATAAAGATGTTTATGCCGTAGGTGATGTTGCAGAATCAACTAACATTATAACAGGAATGCCTGATTGGCAACCATTTGCACCTGTTGCAGGTAAAATGGGATTCACTGCTGGGAATCATATAGGGGGAGTTAATTATAGATTTCCAGGATTAATAGGTACGGCTATAACAAAATATGGAGAGTATTTTATTGCAAAAACAGGATTAACCGAAAATGAAGCCAAAAAATATGGTTTTAAAACTATTTCTACCATAATTAGATCTAATACAAGGGCTAGATATTATCCTGGAGGAAAAGAGATTATAATTAAGTTGATAGCAGACGAAAATACCCAAAAATTAATTGGAGCCCAAATAATAGGCCAAGAAGAAGTTTTAGGAAGAATAGATTTGCTTGCGTTAGCCATAATGAAATCCAATACGTTGTATGATTTGTTTTATTTAGAACATGCCTATATGCCTGCCATATCAAGAAGTTGGGATCCGGTAATTTTAGCAGCTAGATCTTTATTAACTAAATTTTAAAAATCATCTTGCACATTATCTCCTTTAACTATGTCTACAAATATTTGACCTATCTCCCAAAGTTTGACTGTATCATGTTCATTGGGCCTAGGTCTCGATGATAAATAAACCCCATAGGGTTCATTTATTTTCCCTTTTTTCATCCCATAAGGTGAAAATATTATAAACTCATCTACATTCCTTATAACATTTAATAACATTTTATCTATTGCATTATAAATTTCACATGATTTATCGTCTATCCTTTCCAGAGCAGTAATTCCAGAAATAATTGGCCCATTTTCTTGGTTTTCCATTATCTCATTCATAACAGTATCTATCTCTTCTTGATATGATATACTTTGATCTAATTTTATGTTAACTCTTCCATATGTAGGATTACTTATCGGTATATTAATTAAAATAGGGTTTACTAATTTTATTAAGGGCAGATCATCGAGTTTATTAATTGACTCATTGTTATTAGTTCTATTCAAACTAAATATAGAAAGCCATGATGAAATAGCATCTTTAGGGGGATTATTTTCTACAACTCCCCTAAACGAATTGCCTAAGAGATATAATAGGGTTTTTGGTTTACATATCATAAATTCTCCATAACTTAAAGAGTTAATTCCAATTAATACAACTTTGCTTGTAGCCATCTTATCCTCTCCTCTAAAACTTCGTAAGGAACTACGCCAACAATCCTATCTACAGGCTCTCCATTTAGAAATAGCATTGTGGTTGGTAAGCTCATCACATAAAATTTACTCGCAGTCATTGGAGATTCATCAGCATTAACCTTAACAAATTTTATATCTGTATATTTTGTTGATAGATCCTCTAACATAGGTGATAACATATGACATGGAGCACACCATGGAGCCCAAAAATCAACTACAACCCCTTTATTTTTGGAAATAAATTCATCAAAATTATTATCATTTAATTCTATAGGTCCTTCATTTATATCAATATTTTTATTATTATCTTTTTTGCTTGATTCTTTAATTATTTCCATAGCTTTTCTAGATAATATTTCCTTTAATTCTGGATCATCTAAATCTGATATATCTGGCATACTTTATCGCCTTAAGTTTTATGTTTAACAAAACAAGTTAAAAATGTTACTATAAATTCTGATTAATTTGTATTTTTAGTTTATAATTTAATCATTTTTATCATTAGTTAACTTTAAATTTTTTAGTAATACATAACACTATAACGATTTTGTATTCTCATTATACGTTAAATTAGTATAAGATACAAATAGCTTAATAAGGCTTGCTATAGCATTTATCATTAGAAATCTAGGAGGGCATGAACTTAGAAGTGAATGAAGAATCCCGTAGTGATGTGGATTTTATTGTAGGGAAGCATGTTTACGGTAGTTTATATGGTTTAAAACCAGAAATAGCAGATGATGAAGAATTAATAAGACAAACAGTTCTTGATGCAGTTAAGGCTGCTAATGCCACTTTAATACAACTAATGAGCTGGAAGATACCTGGTATTAAAGGCGGCGTATCAGTAATGGCATTAGTAAATGAAAGTCATATAGTAATACATACTTGGAAGGAGTATAGATATGCAACAGTAGATGTATATACATGTGGAAATCATACAAACCCAGAAAAAGCATATAAATTAATCGTGGAAAGATTAAAGCCTCAATATTATTCATATAATTATGCAGATAGAACACAATTCCCAACATCAAGTCCAGTTAAAAGGGATGAGATGAGAATAGAAACGGCTACCCCTTATTAGCAATAAAGTGATAGGCCTCACCTTTATGGTGATAAAATTATATAATTATTTATAATAAACATGTTTAGATGTTTTTAAAGAGTTATTTATTTTCCCCGTTTGATTTCACATCTGATTTCATACCTGCCATAAAGTATTCCCTCATCGGTTCGTGTTTACATCTCTCGTCTGGGGCAGACAAGAAGCTCAGAGAATCATTCCCATTTATTTTTTACAAAATGTTTGTATTTCTATGATTTAAAAATTTTGTAGGCATTAATCCCCACAGGCGAGGCTTTCTGCCTACATTTTGTAAATCCTGCATAGCTTCAAACCCTAAGGAATAGAATCTAAAATTCTTCAATAAAATTTCATAATTATTGCTTTTAAAAATTTCTTAGATAAATAGAAAATTAATAAGATAATTAAAAACAAGAAATCTAAAAGCTAGAATAATTTTTAATTATTTTGTCCACCACCAGAATTCCTGTTCCAAACCATTAGTATAAGCTGGATTTGATTCCCATCCAATATTATTCTGGTAAGGCTTCATATAAGGAGCTAATATTAAAAACTTGTTTGGTATAACCACATATACCATAGTGTACAAATTTATTGCTTGCTGCTGAGCTTCTTTAATTATAACACTAGCATTACTCCATCCTTCGACATCAGCATTATCAGCCTCATTTATCAAATTAACTAGTTGCTTAAATTGTTGAGCTTCTTGCCATATTAATGCTCCTACATATGTATTATTAGTAGAATTGAATTCTAAAGATAAACTGGTAAGGAATGATATGTTCCAAGCATTAGGTGCTGCATTTATAGAACCTTCTTGATAATTAAATGGTAACCAATCCCATGATATAGGCAATCCGTTCCAATCTATATAATAAATTGGCATAGGATTAACAGCTGGTATATCATAGCTAAGTATTGTTGACCAAGGCATATATAATGGTTGAGCATTTATGTTTGGATCCATTTCATGTAATGCTTGTGCCCACATCTCTGCTGCTGTGAAATCAACAGTATCACCGCTTGATACAATTATTGGGAAGTACACTGATATGTTGTAAAATCCTGATTCTTCCATTAATTGCTTTGCATATGTTAAGTTAAATGTTGGGCAATTGCTTAATTCTGATGGAGGAACTGAATAATCTACCCCAGGTAAAAGGACTCCACACCATGGCTGTCCAAAATTCATATGATATTTTGAGTTCCCTAATATGTCGTTTATGTATTCAGAATAATTAAATGCATAAGCAAATGCTTTTCTAACCAATGGATTTGCAAAATAATATGATGGAATATTATAAGATGGATTTATTTGTTTTAATAATGGCACACTTATATTTAAATTGAAATCATAATACCATATGTTTAATGATGAAAATCCATAGATCTTTGCCTTTCCTTGGGACTGTAACTGCTCTAATTTCGGTAAATATGGAGATATTTCTATTTTTGGAAATGTTACTATATCAGCCTCACCGCTTGCTAGCATATTTAATGCAGTTGTCGGATCCTGAACCCAATCTATAATAATTGTATTGTTTGGTTTTGGAAAATAAGTTATGTTATTAAGCCAGTATGGGTTTGGTTTTAATACAACGCTTTCTCCGGGCGTAAATGATGCAATATAATATAAACCTGTAAAACCTGCATTTGATGATGGCCATTGAACTTGTGTATTATAGTTTCCAGCATTGCATGTTTGTTGATATTGATAAAATGCTTCAGCTAATTGAGTGAAGTTATTATTATAAAGCCCCGTTAAATTTAATCCATCCCCTACGCTCTCTAGCCATTTTGCATCCATAACATAATCAAAAGATGTCATAATATTAAAGAAAAACGTCGGATTTACAGGTTGAACTAAATGAAATGTTACAGTATTAGTTTGATTGTCATAAGATACTGAGTTTATTATTTCTTTTGCACCTAATGAATCTGTTGGTGAAGCTATTATAAATGTGGAAAAATTATAATTAGGTATAGTAAATGGGGCTAAATATGTACCTTCAGCGCCAGGGAATCCCCCTGCGCAAACCAGGGCTCTTATCATAGTATACCATACATCATATGCTGTTATAGGATCTCCATTAGATGCCTTTAAACCAGGTCTTATTTTAAATATGTAAATTGTATAATTTGGTGAAATTGCTCCATATAAATATCTAGCAGTTGTGTTTGACCAATTACCAACAGTTGGTATGTATTCTGCAAGCATAGGTATAAATTTAGTTGTACTTGATTGATAATACCAAATCAAAGATCCATATATATTGTTAATAACTTCTTGGCTTATGGTATCAATCCATAATAAAGGATCAAATGTAAAGGGTCCTCCCGGAACAACTTCAGCATCTACTATTATACCTGGATTCGAAATGGTTGATTGTGAAGAATATAGGCTGAATTTCATGTTTTCTGATGATACTGCAACGCTTTGATATGTTGTATAGTTATATGTTTTTCCAGATGAAACGTTTTTAGTTATTATTGTTAATGATATAGCATATAAACCAGGTTCGTTAAATGAAAGAGTTATGGGATTTTTAGAAGGTTCTATATAGCTAATATTTCCAGATCCAGTTAAAGCTACCTGTTCTGCATAGCCTGTAGAATTTAAAGCAGGTATTGTTAAAGTTGTTCCATTACCAAGAGATAAAACATATTCATAAATTGTCATGTTTTGACCAGATGGTGGTTGCAAAAATCCAATAGATATATTAAATTGTTCGCCCAAACTTATTATTGAGCCTTTATTCAATGACATAACAGGAATAGTTAGCAATGATGACTGACTAAAGTTAAAATATGGGAACACGATTATTTGAATTAAATTCTCTGATGAACTTCCTATTAATGAATTGTTATTGTATAAATTATAATATAGGAGGTATTGACCAGGGTATTCATATGAGACATTGAATGTATTATTATTAATTTTAATAATTTTCCCGTTTCCTTCATAAACACTTGCAATATCACCTTGGCTAAAAATTGGTATATTTACTTGCAACGGTTCATTTACCTGTATAGAATAGCTTTGAGGCAACAAAGGCTGTAGATTATTTAATATAGTTGCATTTTTAATTTGGCTTGTAGTTTCTGTTGTAATGTTAGATATAATTTGCTTAGGAGCTTTACCTTCACTTATTTTATAATTATAATATGCATATAATCCAACAACAATTACTACCACAAGAACAATTCCGACTAAAACCTTTAAAGAAATCCCATTTTTATTATAAATTCCAGCGAACCATCTCACACTCACCTGTCACAAAAAATTTAATAAGCTGGAATATAAAAGCTTTTCCAAAGATTTATATATTTTTTATTATTAAAATATTATTTTATAAAATTATATTATTAAAATATTTAAATCAATTCTTAATCTTTATGAAAAATCAATTTAAAAGGTTAACAATTGTTCTATTTCTTAATTGATCCTCTCATATTAGTTTCCTTATCCTTAAGAAAAGATTTGCTAAAACTAAAAATGTTAAAATCATTTAAAATAGGATTTTAAACTATAAAACTACTTTCCGTATCCTCCGCCGCCCGGTGTTTCTATTATTACTTCATCATCAGCAAATAGCTCTACGACAGACATTGGCTTTAAATCTTCTATCCTTCCATCTTTTCTAATTATAGTAAGCTTCGAAGGTTTTCCAGGCTTTCCACCATATAAGCCATAAGGGTTAGTGAAAAATCTACTTGCCATTACAGCTAACCTAGCTGGATATAATACCTTAAATGATCGTATTATCCCATCTCCGCCTTTATATTTACCATCTCCTCCACTACCATCTCTTATTTTATAAGAAGTAAATAACATCGGATATGTGGACTCCGTTATTTCTATGGGAGTATTCATAGTATTAGTCATATTAGTATGAACTCCAGATATGCCATCACCATTTGGCCTACCCCCACTACCTCCTCCAATTGTCTCATAATAAGCCCATGGTCTACCGTCTTTATCGTAACCACCAAGCATTATATTCATCATAGTACCAGATGAGGCTGCTGGAATTCTGTTAGGCATAGCCTTAGATAAAGCCAATAAAATTACATCAACTATTCTTTGGCTTGTCTCTAGATTCCCTCCAGATACAGGTGCTGGCGGCTTTGCATTAAGTATTGTTCCTTCTTCTGCAGTAACATTTATTGTAGAATACAGACCTTCATTTGTTGGTACATCTTCTTTCATTAAAGATCTAATAGCAAATGATGATGCTGCAAATGTTACCCCAAATACTGCATTCAGAGGTTTTCTAAGTTGTTTTATCAATCTAGGATATGATATATAAACACCATCTTCAGATATCTTTACATTAACATAAATGCTTATCAAATCAGAAACTTCTTGACTAGTTTCTAGGTAATCTTCAGCATCAAATTCTCCTTTAGGCCATGAAGATATTTCTTTTAAAGCCATTTCCCTACCATATTTTATTGAATTGTCCCATCCATCAATAGTTTGCTCAAGACCATATTTATCTATTAACTCCTTTACTCTTTTAACCCCTGTTAGATTTGCAGATATTTGTGCTTTTAGATCACCTTCGTTAGTTAATGGTGATTTTACATTTGATAAAAACATCTTCAATATATCATCTCTTATTTTACCCTTTTCTACTAACTTTACTGGAGGTACTATTTCTCCTTCTTCATATATTGTTGTCGCTTGAGGATTAATGCTACCAAAAACAGGTCCTCCGATATCTACATGATGAGCTTTGTTTGCTGCATATCCTATTAATCTTCCATTATAATAAATCCCTGATATAACTGTTACATCATTTAGATGTGTCCCAGTTAAATAAGGATCATTTGCAAATATCATATCTCCTTCATTTAATTCTACATTTTCTTTTTCTAAATAATTTAATAAATTTCTTATCCCAACTCTTAATGATCCCAAATGAACTGGTATGTGTTCTGCTTGAGCAACAATTCTCTGATTGGAATCAATTATTGCACAGCTATGATCAGCTCTTTCTCTTATATTTGGAGATAAAGCAGACCTTCTTAATGCAACACCCATCTCTTCTGATATAAAAGATGTCGCCCTATGAATTATTTCCCATGAAACCATGATCTTCACCTCCTTAAAATAACTGTTCTATAAGAACCAACTTCCCCTCTCCAACCCTTTGGAATCACTATTGTTGAGCTATATTCATCTATAATTGCTGGGCCATCAATTTTAAAGCCCTTTGGTAATGAATCCCTATCATAAACAGGAATTTCATCCCACGATTTGCTTATATATGCCTTTCTAAACGTTTTCTCTTTTGGTTCAATATTCTCTTTTGCTTCTCCTAATTTAGGTTTTGGTCTAACCTTTATTCCAAAAATTCTAGCCATGACTATCTCTATTGGCCTATCTAAAACAAATCCATACGTATTATAATGAATAGAAGAAAAGATTTTTTCTATGGATTCTTTATCTAAATTTTCTGGTGCATTAATAGTTAACTCATATCCTTGACCCTTATATCTAACATCTAATAATCTAATAAAATAATCTATTTTTCCAACCTTTTTTATCAAATCTTTTTCTAATTTTTCAAAAGATTCTTGTAAATCTTTGGGAAACGCAACCCTTGCCTCAAACCTTGAATCTGCCATTAATAAACCTAAAGCACTAAATAATCCTGGTTCTGGGGGGACAATAACTTCTTGAGAACCTAATTCTTCAGCTAACATAGCAGCGTGCTGTGGTCCTGCTCCACCAAATGCTATGATTGAAAATGATGAGGGATCCAAGCCCCTTTCTACTGTTACTAATCTAACAGCTCTAGCCATTTCCAAGTTTATTAATTCTAATGCTGAAATAGATACTTCTTCAGGATCACCAATTTTTGATAACGCCTTTTTAGCTAAATCCAAGTTTAAATTAACTTCTCCACCAGCTAACTTATTTCCTATCCTACCTAAAAAGAAATTGGCATCTGTGATTGATGGCTTATCCCCCCCTTTACCGTAGGATGCTGGTCCAGGATCGGCTCCAACGCTTATTGGGCCTACTCTTAATGCGTTTGCTTCATCCCTCCAAATAACTGTACCTCCTCCTGCAGATACCTCTGCTAAATCAATAAATGGAAACCTAACTGGATAGCCTGAGCCTTTAACTGTTCTTCCATGATGTGCTTCTCCTCCAACTTCATATTCTGTTGTTATTTCAAGCTTACCATTAATTATGGCGCTGGCCTTCGCTGTTGTCCCTCCCATGTCAAATCCTATTGAATTTTTTATTGAGAGCATTTTTGATAACTCTGCAGCCGCAATAGCTCCAGCAGCTGGACCTGATTCTATCATTTGTACTGGCCTTTGAGAGGCATCACCTGTATCAACCAGACCCCCAGAACTTGACATTATATAAATTTTTTCTGGGCTAAATTCTTCTAAAGATGATGATAACATCTCTATATACCTAGAAACTATAGGTCTTAATGCTGCATTAACAACAGTTGTTGAGGTCCTCTCATATTCTCTGGGTTCAGGAGCAATATCATGAGAAATAGTTATGTATTTAAAATATTTGCTTAATATTTCTTTACTTTTGATTTCATTTTCTGGATTTATATACGAGTGGAGATATGAAATTGCCACACTTTCTATTTTGTTTTTCAGCATTTCATTAGCTATTTCAATTATTTCTCTTTCATCGATACCTTTAATTATTTTTCCATCAACGTTAGTCCTTTCTTTAATCTCATATCTGTACTTTCTAGAAACTAATGGTTTTGGTTTAGTAAAAAACAAATCATACAACTTTGGCCTATTTTGTCTTCCAATCTCTATTATATCTCTAAATCCATATGTTACTAGCAACGCAATATTAGGCAATTCTAAACCTACTTGACCCAATATTGCATTTGTAGCAATTGTGGTAGCATGGAGCAATTCTTGTATTTTGTTACCTTTTACTAATTGCCTTAATGCATTAGCAATTCCTATCTCTGGCTTTGTCGGGGTTGTAGAAACCTTAGAAACACTTATGTATCCATTCGAATCAATATATATCGCATCTGTAAAAGTCCCACCAACATCTACTCCTACCAGTATATCCTCCATTTCCAAATCCCACAAATTACTATAAAAAATAAAGTTAAAAAATATGTGGATTTATATCAAGATTTTTAGAAATGCTAAGCTTCAATATTATAACAGTATTTCTATTCATTTTAGGTAAGCGCTTTAATCTTGGGGAAATATTATCAAATACAACCATGTGTGTATAAAGCGTAATTCTGATAAACAAATGTAAATTCATCCCAAGAGGCCATCCATAATATTAAAAACACTGCTATAATTCCTGGTAAAGTTAGCGGGAAGCTTATCATAAAATGAAATTCGAAAAATCAGATGAAAATGGATTAACGTTTCTTTATCAAGTTAAACACAACAGCTCATCTTTTTTATATCTGATATAAAGCTTAATGCAGCTAATCTAATAGCTTCCCCCATTGTTGGAAATACATGAATAGTATCTATTAAATCATTTATATTTGCTCTCATTTTAATTGCTAAAGAAGCTTCATTAATTATTTCAGCCCCATTTTCGCTAACCAAATGAACTCCCAAGATCTTTTTTGTTTCTTCTTCAATTATCATTTTTATAAAACCTTCATTTTCTCCCAATATATTTGCTTTTGGTAAATCCTCCATCATGATTTTACTAGTCTCAATCCTATAGATCTTTTCTGCTTCAGCCTCAGTTAAGCCAACACTTGCAATGTTAGGTTGCAAAAAGACTACTTGAGGAACGCTTAACATATCTATTTTTTTATGCGAATCTAATAAGGCATTTTCAGCAGCAACTGTTCCTTGTTTTCCAGCTAATGCCTCAAGCATCTTACTCCCTATTACATCACCAGCTGCATAAATATCTTTATTGCTCGTCCTCAATTCCTCATCAACCTTAATTCCTTTATTTTCGTTTAAATCAACATTAGCTTTTTCTAAGTCTAAATCTGTGTTTGGTTTTCTTCCGGTAGCAACAAGTATTTCATCGACCTCTACTTCTCCTTTATTTGTAACTATTACCTTTCCACTACCTTTTTTAATCTCTTTTATATTCACATTAGTCACAACTGAAATCCCTTCATTTTCTAAAATTTTTTCTGCTTCTAATGATATTTCAGGCTCCCAGCCATATAACAAAACTGGTAATGCTTCTAAAACAATAACATCAACTCCTAACCTTTTATACATTTGAGCAAACTCTAAACCCAAAGGACCTCCTCCTATTATAGCTAAAGAATCGATTTTCCTATCAGGAGATAGTGCTTCATTATTTGTCCAATACCCTATTTTATCTAAGCCAGGTATTCTTGGAATTTTCGGAGATGATCCAGTTGCAATTATAAACTTTTTACCTTCAATTATTTTATTCCCAACTTTAACTTCATGAGGAGAAATAAATTTTGCTTTACCTTCAATTAATTCTACATCTGACGATGAGATTACATCTTCATATTTCATTTTTCTTAGATTTGAGACCAAATTATCTTTTTCTTTAAATGTTTCAAAAAATGGGGGATAAATATTAAGTTTTAGATGTTTTCTTGATTTATAATAAATTTCTCCAATGCTTAATAATTTCTTGCTTGGTACACAACCAACGTTTACGCAAGTTCCTCCTATAGGACCTTCCCCAATCAATACTGGCTTTACATTTAGTTCGTTTGCCTTTATTAATGCAGCAAATCCTGCTGCACCATAACCTATTATTACCAAATCTTTCATATTAAAATCCTCATCATCCTTGTTTCATTTTTCTTTCAAAGGCATCTGCACAATGGGAACAACAGAAATAATGAATTTCATTTCCTATTTTTCTCGCATAAACATCTTCAACAGTTAATGGTTTACCACAGCTTTCACAAACCTTACCTTCTATATCATTTATCCTTAAATTCATTCTCAACTTTCTCGCCATTATTTTTATAAATTGGTTTATCTTTATAAATTTACATATGAATAACTGTTCATATATGTGTTTATAAACTCTGCATATAAACTATTATATCGATGATAAAGATGAGTAACTTAAGTATAAATAAAAATGATCCCATATTAATAGAGCTCGAATCATTCTTTTCTGCATTATCAGACAAAACAAGGCTAGAAATAGTTTTTTATCTTCTTGAAAAAAATGTAGGAACCGTGCAAGAAATAGCAAATGGAATAAACAAAAATCAATCCTTAGTCTCACATCATTTATCTTGTTTAAAGAATTGCGGAGTTGTTAAATTAGAAAAGAAAGGTAAGTTCTCTTTATATGAAATTAATGGGGATAATGTTAAAAAAATAATTAAATTTGCGATAAATCATGTAGAATCTTATAGCAAATCAATCCTTTCTTGTGATATAATAAAAGAAGAGAAGAAGGAAGAAGAGAAAATATTATAGATAAATAAACTTAATAACCACTATTATAAAAATAAAATTGATTAGAATTGGCATTAATAAGTTATGGGCTAGCTGTTGCATTAGCATTAGGATCAGGTATAGGATTTGCAATTAATGATGCAATTGCAAAATTAAAGGTAAAGGGAAATAATTCTATGTCATTAACGTTTATATCATTATTATTTGGTTTACCTATTATAATGATTTCTTTATTATTTCCTGTTGGAAGATTTACTATGACATTAAAGGCATTTATAGTATACATATTTGCTGGTTTAGTTAACTTTACTATTGGAAGAACTTCTCTTTATGCATCAATATCCAGATTAAGTTCTAGTGGAGGAAGTATATTATCTAGTACAAGTGCTTTGTTTGGTTTTATAATGGGTTGGCTTATATTAAATGAACATGTTACTTATATTATGGCAATAGGAGTTATCTTAATAATGATAAGTGTTTATATTGCTTCTGGTGGATTTAAATCAGAAATATCATTATCTGGTATATTATTTGGGCTTATAACTGGTTTATCAATAGCCATAGCTGTCATTCTTATTAAGATAGGAGATCAAAGCGGAGGACAACCTGTTTTAGGCACGCTTATAGCCTATCTATCTGGTTTATCATTTAGTTTTATAGGTTTTAAAAGAAATCCTATAAGTAAAAAAGAAATAAAGGATCTGCTAATACCTCTCCTTTTAATGAGCAATTCAGCTGCAGCAGGACAAGTTATGAGATATATTGCATTGCTAACTGCAGAGGCAAGTGTTGTTGCTCCATTACAAAACATAAGACCTGTTGTTGCAACCTTCATTTTATTAGCATTTGGTGTTGGAGAAAAAAGGCCTAAAAAATATCATTGGATAGCTGCTATATTAGCAAGCATAGGAGCTGCGTTAGTTAGCATAAAATAACTTTAATAAAAAGTTTTTAGAAATAAGAAGAAATATGTCTCCTTCATTATATAAACATTTCCAAGCTTTAAGAAACATTCAAAATCTTAATAAAACATATAAAAAAGACTGATTTTTTCTAGCTAGACTTTCATTTGTTGTAATGTTTTTGTCTTTGATAGAAATCTCATCCTTTATTGTAGAAAAAATTTTCATTGTTTACAAAAAATGAGGAATATTAAAGAAATGTAAAAAAGATCAAAAGTCTCATTCACTATTATTTGATTAATATTTTCAAATTAATTAACAAATAAAAATTCATGAATTGTTTCTAACATATTTTAATATAATCAATAAAAATTAAGATTAAATATTGTTTTATAAAAATTCATGAATTATGCTTCAGTAGCAATTAATGAATTTTAATTTGATAGCTAAACAATAAATTGATAAATTTACTAGTGTATTTACTAGTAAACTATATTTTTTTATTTATTTAATAAACTATTATTTAATTGTATATGCTATATCTAAAAAATAAAAGTTTATGGATCGCTTCCTTGGCGGTATTACTTGATCTTAGGTAATACCGCTTCCTTAAATTCATATTAGCACCTATTTGTTTTAGCTATATCTTCTACTCTTTTTTTATGTTAAACCTCTAATCAAGGTATTACCAAAATTTTATATAAGAGGAACGATATGAGTAAATTATATTATAAAACAACTTTTAAATTATAAAAAATTTAAAAATAAGTAGAGTTAACAGGAAGTTATCTCTACTTTTTCCATAAGAATGGTAGAGTTAACCGAAATTTAACCTCTTTTGGTTGAAAAAAGGTTAACCTTATGATCCTAAATGTTTATTCTACTTCTAGTATAGTTATGTGGACTATCCCGCCCTTTCTGATGGGGCATCCCCACCTCGCGGTGAGAATTTCCTGCTTCTTAGAGTAACCTCGATCTCCCTACACCCACAGTATTCCATCAAACAGAACCGTTCCGTTATATCCCGTGTGGAAGGAGGAGTTACGGAGGGTTTGCTCTCCACAGGCTTAATCCCCAGTCCCTAGGGTATGACCTAGAGCTTTCAGCCAATGCCTAATATTTTTCCCAGAATTGATGAATTATAATAAATCCTTCTATAAGGGGGCTATCCATCCCTCATGGAAGGGGACTTTCGCCCCCTTAACCCCCATCTAGTTAAAAATAATGGGTGAGATGCTACATAGCTTTATAATTCAACACAAATAATATTGTTATTGGGGAGGACAAAATTTCAAGAAGGGCCATTTCAACATTTAACAGAACCTTGGCAGAAATTATTTCAATAGTCGCTATAGTTGTAACAATATACCTGTTTGTTAACTTTTTAGCAATTTTTATCCATAGATTACAAGAGTACATGTATGTTGTAAGAGATGTTCTTTATTTAGCAGCGGGTTTGTTAATAGTTAGAAGTATAGGTAATGGTATTATAAGAAGCTTATTTCCTAAATATAGGGAAAGATCTTTATCAGTTGGTAATCTTGTAAAAATAGTAGGTTATATTATAGTTATCATAGCAGTAATAGCTTTTACAAAAATTAGCACTACGGTAGCATTATTTGGAGGTACTGTAACAGGTTTGGTTTTAGGTTATGCTCTGCAACCTACTTTAGATAACTTATTTTCTGGAATACTAATATTAACAACAGGATTTATTAAGCCTGGAGAAAGAGTAAGGGTAATAAATTGGCGTTTACCATATCAATGGGCTTCAAATCCAGGATACAAATATTTCTCGCCAGATTATATAATACCTGGATATGATGGAAAGGTAGTAGAAGTTGGCTTATTTGCATCTTCAATTATAACAGATCAAGGCTATGAATTAAAGATAACAAATAGCCATATTTTGGGTGGGGGTATTATCAAATATCAAACGATATGGGAAGATAACTTTACTGGCTCTATTAGAGTAGAAATACCAATAAGCGATATGGAAGCATTTGAATTACATGCAAAAAAAGTATTAAGTAAATTTGATGATAAGGCAAGCTTTTATTTAACGGAACAAAGCGATAAAAATTATTTAATATATTTAGTTAAAATATCTGTACCTAAAGATCAAAACTGGTTGCAATTAAAAGATAGCATATTAAGGGAGCTTTTGTCATACAAAAATTCAGATAAACAAAAAACTCAATAAGTTTCTTAATTTAATTTAAGCTTAGAAATTTATAATATTTTTTAATAAATTAATAAGTTTAAGATTAAGGTTTTGTTTAATGCACCAGTAAACCAAGCAGTTAACTGCATAGTTCACTATTAGCACTTCATTTTTAGAAAAGCTTAAAACTATCTAATTAATAATAAAAACAGAGGATAATATTGGAAAAGATTTGTATTCCGCTAAGCGATGATAACAAAATAACAATAACTTCTAGGGCAAAATATTTAGCTATATTTGAAAAATTAAATGATAAACCCGTAGTAATTGAAGAAAATCCTGCATTAAATGCTAAAATAAAAAGACCAGAATTTATAAAAGGATGTATAAAACATAAAGCAAATGTAATAATTGCAGCCCATGGATCCTATTGCAGTCCTTCATATAATTTAATTAAAGAAAATAATATAAAAGCATATGTTAGCGAAAACTATTCATCAATACCGCCAAAATTTTTGAAAGATTTAACAATGGGAGAAGTTCTTTATTCTAATATGCTTGCAGTTTATGAAAGGTTATTTTCAAAACATTGATTTTGAATTATTTCTTTATAGCTTTAATACCCATTGCTATGCTATCATATCTCAATACCTCAAATCCTACATCTTTTAATTTGCCCGATATTTTTAATGGAAAACCTTTACCTTTAACTCTACCCGGTTCTCCAGTATAATGGAATAATACACCATTTCTTTTTAATGCGGAATAAAGATATTTATAAAATTCTATTGAATATAATTCACTACTATTTGATGTAAACCGAGGTGGATCATGTATAATTATGTCAAATTCATTATTAAAATCTTTTATTATATCAAATGCATTCCCCAAAATAATTTTAATTTTTTCAGAATTTAATTCATAACTCCATGGATTTCTTTCTGCCAACCATAAAACATTTTGATCTTTTTCTATTGTAATAACCTCTCTGGCCCCAAATTTTAGGGAATTTATTGCTGTATATCCAAGACCAGTTCCTATTTCTAATACTCTGACCCCCTTTCTTACAGCTGCTACCTCAACTTTTCTTTTCGCGTCTTCCATCGGGGTAATACCTTTTATTCTATGCATATGTATTCCATTAATCTCAAGAGTGGTATAATATGTATCATTAACGGGAACCAATTTATAATAATTGTTTGTACTTCTTACCTCTGCCTCATAATAATCTTTATCGATTAAAAGCACAGATCTTCTATTAACATGTTTTTCTAATACATCATAATCTATCTCAAATATTTTTTCATTGAATTTAATTATAATTTTATCATTTTCTTTATTTATATAATCTGCTCTATCCCTTCCACAATTAATTGTAGCTTGTTCATTTTTTATTATACTTTTAGATTCTTTTGGTAATAGCGCGATTCCTTTAAATGGTTCAAATTCAAATATTTCCAAACTTATCCCTTATCTGTAATTAAAAATCAAATATAAAAGAATTTAATAAACCTATTTAAACCACCAATAAAATACTGAATCCTCTGCATTTATGGGATTTTCTTGATAGCTTATTTGGTTATTAAAAGCATACATATATGGCTTTATTACCCATTGCAAGTTTGGTTGATATTCATATACATATAGATACTGATCTATAGCAAGTTGTTCTGCTTCTTTGTAATATAATGAAGCTAAAGAGGTATTACCTTGCAAAGCTGCATTATTTGCCATAATTATTAAATTATTTAATTCTTCATATTGTTCAGATTCATTTTCAAATAGATTAGCAAGAAAAGTATTTCCTTGAGATGCAAAGTATTTGCTTAAGTTCTCAAAATAGGAAACATTCCATCCATTAGGAGCAGCATAATCCCCAGATAAAAGATATAATGCATTAACAAAATCACTTGCTAAAGGATAATCCGGTACCCACTCAAGATTATAAATTGGCATTGGATTTTGTCCAGGTATTTGATATGACATTATCGTTGTTTGCGGCATATATAAGGGAACAGCATTTATGTTTGGATCCATTTCATGTAATGCTTGTGCCCACATCTCTGCTGCTGTGAAATCAACTGTATCACCACTTGATACAATAATTGGGAAGTTTACTGAGATATTATAAAATCCTGATTCTTCCATTAATTGCTTTGCATATGTTAAGTTAAATGTTGGGCAATTACTTAATTCTGATGGAGGAACATAATATGGAAGTCCTTGAATTATCACACCACAAATTTGTTCCCCAAAGTTAAAGTGATATTTAGCATTACCCAATATATTATTAATGAACTGTGTGTAATTAAATGCATAAGCAAATGCTTTTCTAACCAATGGATTTGCAAAATAATAACTAGGTATATGATATGAGGGATTTAATGAAGATAATATTGTATTATTTATGTTAGAAGTAAATGCAAAAATATATTCATTTAAGCTAGGAAATTCATATAAAGATGCTTGTCCTTCAGATTCTAATTGCTCTAGCGGAACTATGTAATTAGACGGTAAGAAAGTTACTATATCAGCTTGTCCAGATGCAAACATTTCATATGCAGTATTTGGATCTTTAACCCAATATATTATAACAGTATCATTTGGTTTAGGTATGTATGAAATATTTGTGGGCCAATATGGATTTGGTGATAAAACAACGCTTTCTCCAGGGGTATAAGATTTGATCATGTATGGTCCAGATGATATTGGGTTCCATTGTACTTGTGTATTATAATTACCTTCATTTGCTTGTTGTTGATATGCATAAAATCCAGCTGGTGTGAAATTAATTCCTGCCCCTATTTGTTCTAACCATTTAGCATCCAATATACCTGTTCCTTCAGGGTCAGCTAATGCAGTAAATAAGAATTGAGGAGCTGTTGGTTTATATAGATGGAAAGTTACTGTATCTGTTTGATTATTATAAGTTATTGCATTCATTATTTCATCAAATCCTTGTGTATCATTTGGTGAAGTAATAACTGAGGTAAATGGTGTATAATTTGGTATAAGGTATTGTGTTAATATCCAACCTGGAGTACCTGGTGTTCCTCCTGCAAATAACATATCTCTTATAAATGAATACCATACATCATATGCTGTTAATGGATCTCCATTAGAGAAATACAAACCAGGTCTTATTTTAAATATGTAAACTGTATAATTTGGTGAAATTGCTCCATATAAATATCTAGCAGTTATGTTTGACCAATTACCAACAGTTGGTAAATAAGCTGCTGCCATTGGTAGGAAAGACGTTGTTGATGAACCATTATAAATAACTAATGTAGAATATATGTTTAAAAGCTCTTCAAATCCTATCGCATCATAATCTATTTGAGGGTCAAAGCTATATGGACCTCCTGGAACATTTTCTGCAGAAATAATTAGCTTTGAATTTGGTGTATCAAAATAAGTTGTAAATATATTAAAGGATAATGATCTTGATGATACTGCAATGCTTTGATATGTTGTATAGTTATATGTTTTCCCAGATGAAACGTTTTTAGTTATTATTGTTAATGATACAGCATATAAACCAGGTTTATTATAAACAACAACTGGATTTTCTTCAGGTAATAATGTTGTTTGATTTGCTAATATTGTTTTTATTGTTCCATTACCAAAGTTCCATACATATTCATATATTGTCATGTTTTGACCAGATGGTGGTTGCAAAAAGCTTCCTATCAAATAAATTTTTTGAGATACATTAAATAAGGGTGCTGTCGGGTTTTCTGTTGAATTAAATGTAATTGTTGGAACTGTAAGGTATTGGGATAAGTTTAATGGTATATTAGGAGTAACAACAATTTTCATCAAATTATTTTCAGATTCTCCTATAAGAAAACCATTTTGATATAATTCGTAATAAATTAAATAATTTCCAGGATATACATAATTTAATATTGCATAATTATTTGTAGCATTCACTATAGAACCATTACCTACAAATATTAGAGCATATTCATTTTCATTATTTTTAAAATTCGGCAAATATACTGTTAAATTCTGTCCTGCAACAACCATCAGAGAAGCGGGAGAAATAGGTCTAAGGGATTCTAGCTCTACTGATTTATTTTTAATATGGTATGAAGAAATATAATAACCTAGTGAAAAAATAATAAGAACAACTAAGGTAATTATAAGAATTTTGTGCGCCTTTGTTCCCCGAATTCTATTATATGCGTTCATCTTATTTATGCATCGCCACGTTTTTTATAATACTAAAAGAAATTTAAGCTTTTATCAACCTTTGGAATACTTTTCTATAATCAAAAGACGGATTTAAGATCTTCATCAATAGATTCGTTGCTTTTATTAATATTGCTCCACTCTGATACTATATCAATGTCTCCTCCTGACTTTTTGCTGTTGCAAAGTTCTATCTTAACTAAAGCTGGCAATTTGGCCATGCTACCAATTATTATAGCCTCTCCTGGATTTAACCCAGGCAATAAATCTGCTAAGTCTTGGCTTAATTCTTCGCTAGCATCTTGAACGTATTCTATGTCTTGAGGCTCAACTATTTTTAAAATTATTTTATTATTTGTTTGGCTTAATACATCAGGATTTACATTCTTTGGTCTCTGACTTACTAAAATTAGCCCAACTCCAAATTTCCTACCTTCTCTAGCAATCCTAGAGGCCCAGTAAGATGTTAGAGTATTTCTTTTATTGGGTATAAGTATGTGGGCTTCCTCTATAACAGTAAATGCTGGTACAGGATATCCGGTAGCATTTCCAGATTTTGTTCTCTTCCATAACTTCCTTTCTTGCAATAATCTTCTTAGAAAATGACTAACGATAGCATCTGCACCTATTTCATCTAATTCGCTCAAATCAAATATTGTAAGCTTTCCAGGCTCAATGATCTCTTTTAACTCTAAAGGTGCGTTTGGATCTATTACTTCATCATACATAGATTTTATGTCTTCAAGTTTATTAAGCGCTCCATCAACTTCTCTTTTATTAGCGTCACCTTTTTCTTCTTTAGCATTTTCATATAATTTTTCCATAAAATCTGCAGCTGATATCTGCCCCTTTTTATATTCATCCATTGTTTTTAACCAAGCACGTCTTAATATTCTTTCTTGGTTTATTGCATTTTCTGGTAACCTAGATAGATCCTTAATTTCTTCAAATGATAGCTTCGCCGGATTAATAATAGGTTTCCTAATATTTGCCTTATCACCTAATCCAAGATCTCCATATTCTCCATGCATATCGAACAAAACAACTGTTCCATCTAATTCCTTTATTATATTTCTTGACAATATACATACTGTATTGCTTTTTCCTCCACCGGTCACAGCTAGAATTGCCAAATGTCTTTGCAATTTATTTATATTAATTTTATAATCAACATCTATAGTTGAAAGTTTTCCTATTTTAATCCATCCCTTCTCATTTGGTGAAAATATGTTTTCCAAATCTTCTTTTTTTGCAGAATAAACTATTGTCCCTGGAAATGGTGGAACCTTAGGAGAATCTATAGATCCATTTTTTAATGCGTCCAAATAACTTAACCACATAACGTTTCCTTTTAAATAAGTTTCTCCGAGCATTTCATTTTGATTTATAGCACTTATTACGGAATTCACAGAATTGGGATCTGTAACGCTATTAGGCAATAATCTGCTTCCTGATACTAGGCTTTCTAATATACCTAAAACACAACCTTTAGGTGTTTCTGTAACCAAATACATGCCTGCTGATAAATTAGACTTGCTATCATGAGAAAATATTACAAGACTTCTTGCAGGACTACTTTCACCGACAATCCATCCTACCAGATTTTCTCCACAACTCATTTTATTTCCCCCCTAATACAATAACATGCTCCTTTCCTTTAACTCCCCCTCAATACCTGCTACTTTTATTAAGGCTTCCATATCATCATGAGTAATTTCTGCATTCTTATGGGCAAAAACTAGAGATGTAGGATAGCCCTGTTGTAATGGTATCAAAATTATTTTTGAAATGACTTGATTAATAAAATCTTCAGTATCAGGAATTCCCTTATTTTGATCAAATAAAGCTTCTACTTGTAAAATTGGTGCTCCATGCTGGAACCTTGCATAGAATCTTACCATACCCAATCTATTTTCATAAAAATCTTCTATTCCTCCTAGTTTAGGGAACATTTTTTTCATATTTTTTTCTCCAATTATATTTGATGCCCCCATGTTTAAGCTTCCATCCCAATAGACATAACCTGGCTCTGATCTTACCATTTTTTTAATTATATGCACATCTGGTAAATTTGAATTACATAATCTAGTTGATCTGCTAGTCTTTGATATAAAAATTGGTAATGAATTGTTTTCAAATATTTTTTCTAATAATATTTTATACAAATATAATTTTTCTAATATCTCCATGGCTAAAAAAGCATCTATCATGGGTTTTAATTGATCTTTTTGCTCCTTATCCATAAGCATTAACGGTATTAATGGATGATATAATGACTCATTTAATAAATCATCTATTTTATTAATAAAATAACCCCCGTTTTTTAACTCATTATCAGCCTCTTCTAATAATATATCAAGTTCTTCTCCATTTTTTATTGAAGCGCTAGGTCTCCACCATGCTATTAAAGGAGTAAGGCTTCCATCAAAAAAAGCGATACCATTTTTAGGTATGGCATTTAATGATGATTTTGCCTCAATTATTTCCCTATACAATGAAACTCTTAACATTGTATATTTAGGAGGTAATAAAAGACCTATCAAAGCATTTTCTATTGGTTTAAGATTGTTATTAAACGTTTTAGCCCATGATTTTACTACATATAATGTAAATGTATCAAACTCCGAAATCATATCTCCTCCATCTTCTGCGGAAACTTCGATATCATAATCAACTTTTTCAGGCAAAGGATTCCATTTTATATTACATTGACTCTTTGGGTTTTTCTTAATAATATCTAATATAATATCTTTATTTTTTAATGTTGAATTTATTAAAGTAGAATCCATTCCTAATCACCTTCACATATAACTTTAGAGATACCATCTTCTTTTGCTACATTGCATACTTGATCAATGCTTTCCATTATATCATTATGATGTGTTATTACTAATAATTGATAAATTGGTGGAGGTAAGTTATCATTGCTTTCTGTTAATTTACTTAAGATTTCTATCAATATCTTTCTTCTCTGCTCATCTAAACTCTCTGTTGGTTCATCTAAGGCTAAAAAACCTATTTTGGCTTGAATTATCTTATTTAACGCTATAACAAATGCCAATGCTATAACACTTTGTTCTCCTCCGCTTAATACGGATATTGGCCTTTCATTACCATTCCTATCTATTACATATACACCTATATTTCCATCTTGGTTTTCCCTGATCTCAATCCTAGAATAATCTAGTCCAAACTTTGAAAATACATTATTCATTTCATTTTCAAGCGCTATTAAGGCATTATTATAAAGAGATCTTTGAACCTTATTAAATACGTTAATAGATGCCAATCCAACAATTATTTTATTCTTTATCTCTTCTAACGCCTTAATTTCATTTTCTAATTTGTTTGCATTATCCTCATTATTTTTCTTTTCACCTTCAAGTCTACTAATATCCTTCAGAATATTTTGATATGAAATCATCTTGCCATCTATTTCATTCTTTAATTCATTTATTTTTTCTTCAATATTTTTAAATTGATTTATTTTTTCTTCAATATTTTTATATTCAACCATGTTATCATTTAAATCATTTTTCATAGATATTAATTCCTCATTATTTTTCATTAGACTATTTTTAATATTTTCTAATCCCATATATTTTGCTCTTGCATTATTTATTATTTCTCTTGCCTTTCTTACATTATTAACTTTAGTTGTATCTAAAATGAGTTTAAGTAAATTTTTCAAACTATTATCTAAATCTGAATACCTTTTTTTCATTTCTTCATATTCATTTATCTTCTCATTAATTTTACTTAAATCAATTTTACTCTTTTCAAGGTTAACCTTTGCAGCTAAATATTGTTCATGAAAGGCTTTAATATCATCAAGATTATCAGATATCTCATTTAACTTTTGTTCTAGTTCTTTCTTATTCAAGCTTAGTTCATTTGCTTTTTTACCAGACTCTTTCATTTCTTCGGTTATTTGTTCTTTAAAAATTGTAATCTCTTGCATAAGATTCTTTATTTTATTTTGTTTATCATCAATTTCTCTTTGACTTTTATCTAATAATTCTCTTTCTTTTTTTAATTTGTCAAGCTCGTTTGTATGAATATTTATTTCATTAAGATAGTTATTTCTAAGATCTTCAATTGTTTTTCCAGATAACTTGGTATGACAAACTGGGCATTCAACACTTTTTTCATCTTCATTGTTTAATACATTTAAATACTCCTTCATTCTTTTAATTTCAGTTTCCCTTTTTATAATCTCTTCTTTTATATTATTAATCTTTTTATCTAATTCTTCTTTCTCATTATTTATTTGTTTAATTTCTTCATTAATTTGATTTATAAATTGATCTAAATCTTTTTCAACATCAATATTTGCAAATTCCCTAAAATTATTTTTCAAATTTTTAATTTTATTTATTCTGTTTTTATATTCCTTGTATAAATTATTATAGTAATTTAAACTAATCTCGACTTTTTTTAATTTATCATTTATTTCATCCCTTTCCCTATTCAATCCGTTGTATTTTTCTTCATATTCTTGATATTTTATCATTTGTTCATAGTTATTTTTTATAAATTCCAATTCCTTTATTTTGCTTTCCAGATCTTTAAATTCCATTGATAGACTATCATATTCATTTAGCTTATCATATAAATCTGCTACACTTTTTTGACTTTCAATATTTTCTATTTCTTTTTGCAATTCTTCTATTTCTTTTTGCAATTCTTCTATTTCTTTTTGCCTTTTATTCAAATACTTCAAAAGCTCTTCTTTTCTTGTTCTCAAAGAATTCAATTCTAAAACTTTATCTTGTTCTTCATCCAACTGCTTTTTAAGGCTATTTATTAAATTTTCTAATTCTTGTTTTTCCCTATCTTTCTTTTGTATCTCAATTTTTATCTCATTTATTTTATTTATAATCATATCATATTCCTGTTTTTTGCTTACAATATTTTTATTCACTTCGTCAAGATGCCTTTGTTTAATGTTATAAATTAAACCAATACTTTGGTTTTCAGATCTAATATCAACTTTCTTTAGGCCCTCTTCGGCATCTTTATAAGATTCTATACCTAAAGCTCTTTCTATTAATTCTTTGAAATCTTTTTTGTTATCTGTCATTTTGCTTGCTATTTCATTTAATGTATTTTGCTTAACTATTATTGAACTTTGCAAAAAATCAGTAATATCTGGAACTGATTGCATGTTAAGGTATTGTTTTACTAATCTCTTATAATCTTCTTGTCTTGTTGCTTCAACTTTATTATTTCTCTTTAAAATAACTTCCGTTGTAAAGCTATCATTTCCTTTTTTTGCAAGATCTACTCTTAATTCCAGCATATCATTTCCTTCAAGCTCTTTTAATCTAATCTTTACTACAGCCTTTTTTGAATTTGCATTTATTAAATATGCCCTATCCCTCCAAGGCTTTAAAGTTAACGCAAAATATAATGCCTCTAAAATACTACTTTTTCCAGCACCATTTTCGCCAACAAATGCTAAACTGCCTGATGAAAAATTAATTTTGGTATTTTTATGGCTTAAAAAGTTTTCAATTTCTAATGAATCCAAAATGTAATAACCCATATTAAATCAACCTCTTCAATTCATCTAAACTTTCTTTAGATAACTTATCTAATACTTCAACGATTTTTGATTCGTCTCCTTCAAGTGTTGCATCTCTTAAATCAAGCAATAGTTTAGCAGTATTATCGCCTAATTTTAGTTCATTGACTAGTATGTTAAAAGGATCTAAACCACTTCTGCTTAATGCCTTTACGCTATATGAACTTTCCTTCTTTTCTTTATTTTTCATTTCTGGAATTATATGTACATTAAATTCGTTTTCAATTTTTGTAATAGCTTGTATTATAGATCTTGCATAAATATCCTTAGATTTTTCTATATCTAAATATACTATGGGTTGTTTATTTTTATTTAATGTCTCTCTAATTTTTACTTCAATTCCAGCTCTCAATTTATTTATGATATCCTTTTCATCTTCAATTGAAATCCTAGCAAACAAATTATCTCTTAGATTTATTTTTAATTCTTGAATGTCTGGCTCATCTTTTGATAAATCAACAAGAATTGGACCTCTATTTTTATGCTTAATTTCACTTATACTTAATGGATATAACGAACCTGGATAAACAAAAAACTTATCTTTTTTATTTATTATTCTTTCATGTATATGGCCTAACGCTATATAGTTAGCATTAGGTAATTTTTGAACATCAGCTACTGCATCAAATAACAAATATGGATCTATCGAAAAATGAGCTACAAAAACACTTTTATTACCATTTGACCTTATTTCTTTATCATATATTTTTAACAGCTTATCTGCTAAATTTTTTCTCATGTCCAAATTTATTTTTTTATATGGATATACATATATATCAATATTTTTTGTACTTATTTTACTTTCTTTTACTATATTCAAAAACATTGTATTTTCATCTTCATTACCTTTAGATTCATATAAGGGAGCATAAACATTAGATATGGCAGATGATAAAACTTGCAATATCGTGGATTCCTTTCTTCCTGGAGTGTCGTGCTCTCCATGAGCTAAAATTATTGGTATATCATGATTTGTTACTTCCTTAAACCTATTAATTACTATTTTTAAAGAATCATTATCTGGTTTTGGCGTATCGAACAAATCGCCAGCTATTATTAACAAATTAGGCTTTTCCCTTATTATCAAATCCATAGATTCATTGAATGCATCAATAATATCATTATATATTATTTTTTCATTGCGGGGTTTTGCCCCTACATGTAAATCAGACATGTGGACTATTTGCAATTTAATCTCCTTATTATTATTTGTTAGTATTACCTAATAATGTTTATTATTTCTCTCATATATTATAAATAAGAAATTCACTTAGCAATATTAAGCATTTATTTTTAATAGTTTCTTAAATTCCTTTGTTAATTCTTTACTTAAAATCTCATTTTTATCATAAATTGTTAAATCCATATCCTTTATTGATATACTATTATCATTCAAATCAAATACTATTTGTATATTAACTATTATATCTTTTGGAATATTATAATTTTCTACTAAAACTCCATATAAATTTTTGTTTAGATCAGTTAATAGTTGATTTACAACTTTAGGATCTACTTTCTTTTCAGCATATAATTTGCGAAAAGCTGCATTTGCTGCTCTACGCAGCTTTAATGCATATCCACTCATTCTAACGGGACCTGTCTTTAATAAGATCTCCATAAATATCACCTTATTATTTTTTATTACTCTATATATATTAATAGTACTAAAAAATTAAATATTTTTCACAACATTTTTATAAGTCTATTTAAAGAATTCCGTTAAGATATAAAGCGTACCTACTTTTACTGAGGCTACTCTACTATAGCTACCAATTGATATCAATTCATAATTATGTTCTTTAATTAGTGTTTTTATAAGGCTTTGCCTCTTATTAATAATAAGTAACCAACCTCAAAGGGGGAGGCTTTCATTAAGTTGTAAAAATATTGAGTATCTTATATAAACTTTTTTCTTTTATAAGTTTTAACTTCTGGGGGAGAAGTTAACTTCTGGGGGAGAAGTTGTTATTTGATGAAAGACCTAAAGAGAATAAAGGAGATTTGTTTGATAGAGAAAAAGAGATTGAAGAAATAATGAATAATATCAATAGACCTTTAATTTTAATAACTGGGGTTAGAAGAATAGGTAAAACATCGATACTAAAAGTTGTACTTAATGAGTTAAAAATACCACATTTTATAATAGATTGTAGAAATTTGCCCCCTAATTATAGTAAGGGGAATTTGTACTCACTATTCTCCAACGCAATATCATCTAAACTTTCAACATTTCTTGAAATATTAAGTAAAATAAGAGGGATTAGTATTCTTGGTAATAGTATAGAATTAAAATGGAAAGGAAAAGAATATGTAACTCTATCAGATCTTTTTGATCATTTAAACGAGAAAAGAATAATAATAGGAATAGATGAGGCTCAAAAATTAAGAGGGCCTTTATCAAAGGAAATAAAGGATAGCATCGCTCATGCTTATGATTATGATAGAAACTTAACCTTTATTTTAACTGGCTCTGAAGTAGGACTACTTCATGAATTTTTAGGTATAGAGAATTCTGAATCACCACTCTATGGGAGATACTATCATGAAATAACGTTAGAGAGGTTTGATAAAGACAAAAGCGAGCTGTTTTTAAGAAAAGGTTTCGAAGAGTTAAGATTAAATGTTGATGAGAACGTAATACATGGTATTATTGAAATGTTTGATGGTATTCCAGGGTGGCTAGCTTTGGCCGGAAATCAATTTTCCAACAATAGAGATTTGAAAAGAGTAAAGAATATAGCAATAAATGTTGCTTTAAATGAGATTAATAACTTGATCGAGATGAAAAATAACGTCTCCCCTGTTGTAGCAAGACGTTATAGAACAGTTATGAGATGCATAGCTAGAGGAACGAATAGCTGGAGTAAGATAGTTAATTGTATCCAAAAAGAGGAAGGTAGTACAATTTCTACTAGTGTTCTCGATAATATTTTGAATAATTTGAAGAAATTAAGTATTATTGATGAAAATTATGAATTTTTAGACCCAATCTATAAAGAAGCATCAATATTGCTTTAACACCAATTATAATTTTAAATATTTTGATTTAAAAATTAAATAATTTTATTATTACATTATACCTTAATTTTGTTTTAAGTCTTAAATGCCATTCTAACACAATTGAATATAAAAGATTTCTATCAAAAGATAATTCCTTCAAGATAAAAGATATTTTTAACTTGCTTTATATTTTAAAAAACGAATAGCGGTGAAAAAATGAGAACAAAGCAAAAATGGCTATTAGATATACTAGAAATTATATTTGCACCCTATAGCATCATATCTAGAATCGTTCCCCAACTCATTGCAATAGCATTAGTTATAATAATAACGTCTGAAGTTTTCATATATTATCAACACCTTGATATAATTTCAGCAATTTATGCATCGGTAGGCCTTATAACAACTATTGGTTTATACGCACCAGCTATAAACCAAATGCCATCATTAGAGAAAATATTTTTAACTATATTAGTTGGTTCATCTGTTGCTATTTATACAACTTTAATAACCGGTATAATTATGACGTTATCTAGAAGAAGTGTATGGATAGATGCAAGAGCTAGATGGAGAGCTGCCCATATGAAAAATCATATAGTTATATTAGGTGAAATGATAGAAGTTGCAGAAGAACTTGATAGAATTAAAGCAGATTATGTAATGATTGTAAAAAATGAAGAAATAGCAAAGAAAATAAATTCTCCACGTGTAATAATTGGTAATCCTTCAAGCGAAATAGAATTAAAAAATTCTGGCGTACAGGAGGCCTCTGTGGTTCTAATAGCATTAGATAACGATTTGGAAAATATGACAGCACTTATAAGAACGAAAAGCCTAAATCCAAATGCTAGAATCATTACTGTAATTCATGATGAAAGTCTAACTGATGTCTTTAAGCAGGCCGGTGCATATCAAGTTATAAGAATAAGGAGGTTCATTGGCAGAGCCTTGGCTAGCCTGGCATTGTCAAATAATATTGGAGGAATACTTTTAGAATCTACCGAAGATAGTTCAAGAGCAGTTAAAAAACATGGCTATGCAGTAGGATTCTTTTATGTAGAAAAAGGATCTAAATGCGATGGAATAAAAATATCTGAAATTCCTACTAAACTTTTGCCAATTTTAATTCAAAAACAAAATAATTTCACACCATATTTTACTAGAGATACTAAACTTGATGCAGGAGATGGGTTAGTAATTTTAGGAGATCCTTCAGAATTTCATATTTTAAAAGAAATGTGTACCTCAAGCTAGCATTATCTGAACCCTAAAGAGTGAAGTTTGTTGTTTGTTCTATTATAATATTCTCCTAATAGAGAAAATTATCTTAATTAATAAACTAATTAAATTGCAATGAAAATTCTAAAAAGGAGTTCTTTAAATCTCGTTTCCTTCAAAATATAATCCCAAACTAATGAGAAAACCATTTTGTAAAGGAATCTATTATTGCTATATAAGTTGAATATTTCTAAAAACATGTTTATTAATTTTATTGTATATACGCTAAAAAGGGTGTTAATGTGGGATTAGAAAATATAAAGGGAAATACCTTTTTATATAAAGGAAGTCCAGCAACATTGTTTTATAAGGATGAAGAAAATAATGTTTATATAATAGATCCTGGACAAGGATCGAAAAGACCTAAAGAATTAAAATCTATGTTAAATAAATTAAATCCAAAAAAATCCATAGCCTTCATTACGCATTATCATAGTGACCATATAGCAGTTCTTGGAGAAGGATTTTCTGTAAATGAAATAGTTGTTTCTGAAATAGATGCACCAGCCGTTAGGGATCCTAGTCTTAGAGCATTACTTACATTTGGTTACATGCTAAATCATGAAGATAACATATTACCATTTAAGGCTAAGGCTATAAATCCTACGAAATTAATAGGCAAAGATCAAAATACTTATGGACCTTTACAGTTAATTCCTTTACCAGGCCATACACAGGGACAATTAGGAGTAATAACTCCAGATGGTGTATTATATGCAGCAGATTCATTATTTGGAGATAAAGTTTTGACAAAATATGGAATACCCTATCATCAATATCCATGCAAGTCCGTAGAAAGCCTTAATTTGATTTTAAATATGCTATCAAAAGTAGATATTATTGTTCCTTCACACGGTCCAATTGTTAATAGCTCTGAAGCATCTCAACTAATTGAGAGCAATATTAAGAAAATAACTGAAATTGAAGAAGAAATTAAAAAGCTATTAGTAGAGCCTATGTGCTTATCATCAATAACACAGAAATTAACCTCAATATATAAAAGTGAAGAACCAAGCATTGGGGCTTATCTGCTTGCAGAAAATACAATAAGAGGATATATTTCATGCTTAAGACAACAAGGTTTAATAGAGGCAATTAATGATAATAATATAAAATGGAAAATTACAAAATAATTATTGATTTTTAATTTTAAAAACTGCAATTCTATAATCAAAAGATGGTTCATCGTTTTTTATATCAATAATATCTGAAATTAAGCCGTATTCTTCAAATACATATTTTAAATCTTCAATCCAATCATATAATCCGCATGTCTCGCAATAAGTACCTTCAATCTTAACATAAACTAAATTTCCCTCCCTTTTTATAACTCTGGCCACAGCTTCAGGTGATCTATATCTATTGTATTTAACTATAGCCTTCCTTATTTTATCTGAATAATCCTTGTCCATAGTATCTCATATAAATGGATTTCAATAAAAATTTTTAAATTTAAATATGATCAATTCAACCTATTATGCCAAAAAGCATTAGGGGTCATCTTTAATTTTAATTTCTATAATCAATAAAATAATAGAGTGGAAAAATGAGCATAGCAGAGTCCATGATTAATTTGATTTCAAAAAGTGTTAAGTATGTACATCCAGAAATAACTATGAGAATAGGCCATCTAATTTTTTCTATACCCTTGCCAGAAGGTAAATGCAAACATCAATACGAAATAGGTTCAGCTAAGGTTTGTGGAAAAGTTGGTATTGCAGCTGGATTAGATAAAAATGGAAAATACGCCAAATTTCTATCCCATTTTAATCCTGGATTTATTGTAATTGGTTCAACTACACCTAAGAAAAGGATTGGAAATAAACCTCCTAGAGTTGCTAGAATTTTGCCTTATTCCATGGTTAATGCCATGGGATTAAACAATGATGGATTACCCATGGTTTTATCTAGGGTTTCAAAGATAAATTATCCGATCTTTATAAGCGTTGCTGGATTTAACCTCTTTGAAATAGAAGAACAAATAATTTATTTAAATAAATATATGAGCGAAAACATACAAGGGATAGAAATTAATTTATCAAGCCCTACATATAAAGGCAAATGGAAGGATATTATACCAACATTAACAGCTTCTAAAAAACAGATTTTTATCAAAATAGGTCCAGGATTTAGTATAAGAGAATATGCAAAAATTGCTAATAAAGAAGGATTTGGCTTAGTCTTATCAAACACATTACCAATACAAGATAACAGAATAAGTGTAAAAAGAGGAGGGTTAAGCGGAATATTGTTATATAAACTTTCAAAAGCTATGATCAAAAAAGCTAGAGAAGTTGGTGGAAATGAAATACCAATTATCGGTGTAGGAGGAATTATGAGTTGTAAACAACTTAATGAAATATTACAATATGCTAATGCTGCAGAAATTTATACGGCTATTTTATACATGGGTCCTGGTATAATAAATAGTTTAAATGAAAGATGTAACAAATTATAAAAATTAATTATTCGACTCTTTATATTTTGCTACTTTCTCCAGGATTTACTTCTCATCGATTCTGATCCATCTCTTATAGTTCTTTTGTTATAATCATGATTTCAACGAATTCTACCAATTTGAATAACCATTTTTTGTTAACAAAGAGCTCTTAACAATATAACAAACTTTTATATTGATACTTCTAAAAAGGAAGTAATCATCTAAAAAAGGATCTGATAACAAAAAGAGAAAACTTTTAACCACAGTCCTCTAAAAAATTAATTGCCCAGTAGGGTGTAAATAAATAGTGTGAGGAATGTAATCTTGAGTGAAGGTAATCGTAAGGTATCGGACCTCCGTGAGGGGGAAGATAATGTCTCTATTAAGGTAAGGGTTTTAAGTGTTGACGAGCCAAAGGTCATCCATACAAAAAGAGGAGATAGAACAATAAGCGAAGCCATAGTTGGAGATGAAAGCGGCAGAATAAAACTTACAATGTGGGGAAATCAGGCTGGGAAAATAAATGAGGGAGATGCTATAGAACTAAAAGGCGCTTGGACAACAAGCTTTAAAGGAGATGTCCAATTAAATATAGGATCACGTGGTGAAATAAATAAGATAGATGAGGGATCACTTCCTAAGCCTGAAGATATACCAGAAAATACACCAAAGGCATCAGAATCGAGTTCAAGAAGTTATGGAAGATCTAGAGGAGGATATAGAAGAGGAGGATATGGGGGAAGAGGATATAGAAGAGATAGAGGAGGATATTCTTCCTCTTTTGGAAGTTCTGAGGAAGGAGAAGAAAGTAGCGATAGTGAGGATGAAGAGTAATAATCTTATTTTTAATTTTATTAACAGCCTATTTTTATTATAACTTTTTTATGATTTTGTTTTTAAATTAAGCTTAATTTATATTTCTTATGATTATTACTGATATAATATAAAGTTTTTAATCCTTAGTAATATTAATGTTTCTGAAAAGGTGAATGGTGATGCGCCTTTGTGGAGACTAAGAATTTAAGCTCCGTTAACATAGGACTTGTTAATATATCTGATCTTAAACAACATGAGTATGCTCTCGATGAGCACATAGAGGAACTAAAGCAGAAAATTATAATGGAGAAAATTATAAGAAAGCCGATAATTGCTGATATAAATACTGGTACAATAATAGATGGAGCTCATAGAACAAGGGCTTTAAAATCTCTAAATGTAAAATATATCCCTGCGATCTTGATAGATTATCTTAATTATAATGAAATGTATGTTGATAAATGGATTAGAATATATTATTTTGACAACCAAAGTGAAATAATAACAGATTTAAAGTCCATATTCTGTTTTGATAATATTGAGCATAATCATAAAAGCACAAAAATAAAACTATGCGATGATAATAAAATAGATGCATATATGCAAATTAACAAATTTGAAAATGAATATAAAGAACTAATAAAAGGAATTTACTTTTCTAAATCACCCCTTAAACAAAATAAAAGGAATGGAATTATAATTGATCCACCAAAATTAGATAAAAATGATGTAATATATGTAGCATTAAAGCAAATGCTGTTACCTCCAAGATCAACTAGACATATTTCGCTATTAAAGAAAATTTATATTAATTTCTCTTTAAAAGATTTATATTAAAATCTTATAAAACAAAGATACTTTAAACTCTCTTTTTTATTTAGTTACAGTGGTGGATACATTGAGTGCTTCAGTGCCGAAATATTTAGTAAGAGATGTAATGAGAACCCCAACTGTAAATATATTGCCTACCAAAAGTGTTAGTGAAATAGCAAGACTCATGATTGATAGGGATGTTGGATCCGTATTAGTAGTAAATGAAGAAGGAAACTTACTAGGAATAATTACAAAAACAGATATTGTAAGAGAGGTGGTTGCCAAAGGCTTATCTCCATTAAATATTAATGCAAGCCAAATTATGACTAAAAACCCATACTACGCATTTGAAGACGTACCATTAGAAGAAGCTGCAAGTCTAATGGGAAGCAAAGGTGTTGGCCATTTACCTATCTTGGATTCAAGAACTTTAAAGCCAATTGGAATGCTTTCTAAGAGAGATATATTAAAATTAGCTCCATATTATATTGACTTAGTTTATCAATTAAAGGCAGAAAAGATAGGAAAATAATCCTATGAGCATTGTTATTTAAATATAAGGGCTCTGATAAAAGTATTTTATCTAAGGAGATAAAGATGTCAAAATACATAGCTGATGCCATGCTTGGTACATTAACAAGATGGCTAAGAATATTAGGATATGATATTATATATTCAAGGGATTATAGCGATGGACAAATAATAAATATTGCTTTGAAAACAAAGAGAATGATAATTACAAGAGATAGAGGATTATATCATAAAGCTAAAAAACTTAACATAGATTCGTATTTAATTGAATCTACAGACATTGTTAAAATATTATCTGAATTATATTCTAAAAAAATAATAGAATTAGAATTAGACCCTGCAAAAAGCAGATGCCCCCAATGTAATGAAAAATTAATTAAAGTAACTGATAAGAATTTAATAAGAAATAGAGTTCCTCCAGGAGCATTAAAGACTTACAATACCTTTTATCTCTGCAAGAAATGTGGTCAAGTATATTGGGAAGGAGGACATTGGAAAAACATAAGAAGAATAATCAACGAAGCAAAAATTAACTCGATTAACTCTTCTGAACCTAAAGAAAATTTTAAATAAGCAAAAATATATTCATTACAACAAATGAAAGCCCATAAATTATGGTGGGAAAATTTTAAGATTTTTTCATGAATATTTTATTGATATACTTAATTTAAATTTTAATATCTAGTCTTCTATTTAATTTACATGTGCAAAGTATGCCAAGTTTACATGAATATGGTTTGATTGCAATAATAATAATTTCATTATCATTCTTACTATCAAGAAGGCTAAGACATGATATTATAGGAATTGCAACAATGATAGTTTTAATTATTGCTGGCTATTTAACCCCTCAAGAAGCCTTACAAAATTTCAGCTCGATAACCGTTATTATGCTTATTTCATTAATGATCATAGCAGGTACGTTGGCTGATTCTGGAATATTAGAAGTTATGGGAAATTATATAACATCTAAGATTAAATATGAAAAAGTTTTATTGTTATTACTTTTATCTTTAACTGTTATCGCCTCCGGATTTGTAAGTGATGTTGCATTGATCTTAGCATTTATACCTCTTATTTATTCTGTTTCATTAAGGCTTAAGAGACCTATATCAAGATATTTATTACCTTTAGCTTATGCTGCAATCTTAGGAGGTCCTACCACTCTAATTGGGACCTCAACAAATGTTATATTAACAAATGCATGGTACAATAAATTTGGATATAATCTAAATTTATTTGAGTTTGCAAAAATAAATTTAATTGCATCATTTATAAGCATAATTATATTGGTATTTGTTATAACGCCTTTTTTAGGAAGGAAAATTAAAGAGGTTTCATCATTAAAAGAAATAACAGTGCAAAGTTATATTATAGAGGCACAAATAACAGGTGATAGCAATTTTATAGGAAAGACTCCAAAGGATGTGGAAAAATCTCTCAACGCAAAAGTTATTAGAATTATTTCTCCATGGAGATTTATTGGAACGGTAAGAAAGCTAAAAGAAGGAGATATTTTATTATTAAAAATAACTCCTGCACAACTTCCTTTGATACTTTCATCTAGAGGATTAAAAATTTCTGAAAAAGAAAAGGAAGAAAAAGAAATGTTCTTTGAGTTATTAGTAACTAGTTCATCAAAACTAAAGGGGAGAAAAGTAAAGGAATTAGATTTAGATACTTATAACTCTTATGTAATAGGGATTGCATCTGCTAATTTCATAACAAGAATTAACGATTACATATTGAGACCTGGAGATATATTATTAATACAAGGAGAAGAACCTAATGTGGCAAAACTTGCAAAATACTATGACCTATTACCTATTAATAGTCAAGGATTAAAGGCTTTTGATAAAAGAAAAGCCTTATTTTCAATCTCTGGTTTAAGTATAGCAATAATACTTAGTTTCTTCAATTTTAATTTAGGCTTATCATTTTTAATAGGTGCATTAATTTCTACATTTAGCGGTTTTTCAACATTAAGAAAAATGTATGAATATGTTGAATGGCCTTTAATAGTCTTTATAGGTTCTTATTTATCTTTAGGAGAAGTCATCATAAATAGTGGGATTTCATCCATGGTTGGAGGATTGATCCATAGCTCACTCCTAATTTTGTTTTTATTAGCAATACTGCTTAGCAATACTGTTGGTTATGTTACAGCCGCTATAATACTTGCACCAATAGCGTTATCATTCCCAAATCCATTATTAGGCGTTACAGTTTTAGCTATGGGGGCTTCCTCTCCTTTTTTGACCCCATTCGCACATCAAGCTAATCTTATAGCTTATGGCACAGCAGGATATAAAAATAGAGACTTCTTATTAGCTGGAATACTAATAATCTTAATAAAGTTTTTAGTAACATTTTATTTGCTAGGATTACTTAAACTATAACTTTTGCTCCTTTTTGAATTTTTAATTATATAATCTTCTAATACTTCTACTCCAATTCCTGGTTTTTCTGGTGCAGTAATTGTACCATCTTTATTAAGCTTCCAAGGAGGTTCTACAATGTCTTTTTCATAGTATTTTTCTGATGCACTTATATCATTAGGATACCTTACTCCTGGCAAGGTTGCTGCAGAAACTAGATGGCCTCTTCCAATACCTGTTTCAAGCATACCTCCTATCCAAACATTTCTATTTGCTATTTTATACCAGAAATCGTGAATTTTTAATACCTCATTAAACCCTCCAACCCTTCCTGGCTTTATGTTTATAATCATTGCTGAATTTAGTTGATAAGCCTTTCTTGCATCATTTACATCTTCTATGCTTTCATCCAAGCATATAGGTGTTTTTATGTGTCTTGCTAATTCTGCATGATCAACTAAATCTTTCCAATGCAAAGGCTGTTCGATCATGAGCAAATTGTAATTATCTAATTTTCTGAATATCTCAATATCATTTAACTTATAAGCTGAGTTTGCATCTACCTGCAAAGGTAAATCTTCACCAAATTCTTTTCTTAATCTAATAACAGGCTCTAGGTCATAACCAGGCTTTATCTTTATCTTAATTCTTTTATAACCCTTTTCTAAAAATGATGATACTTTTTTAACTAAATCGTCCGTTGTTTTTTGTATTCCTATGCTAACTCCGCTAGAAATATTTCTATTTACTCCACCTAATAATCTCCATAAAGGCTTTCCTTCCACCTTAGCTTTTAAATCCCATAAAGCCATTTCAAAACCTGCCTTTGCCATATTATGACCTCTAATGTTTGAAACCTTTTCATTAAATTTATCTACATCAATTTCTTTCTCTTCAATAACTTTTGGTATTATAAAATCATTTAATATATGCCAAGCAGTTTCCCATGTTTCATAACTATACCAAGGTCCTTCTCCAGCTACTGATTCGGCCCATCCAACCTCTCCTCCTTTTTCTTCTAATCTAATTAATAATGCTGGTCTTTCGATTGTTTTCCCAAAACTTGTTTCAAAGTCTTCTTTTAACTTAACCCACAATTCAAAAATTTCTATTTTCTTTAACTCCATAACTTATCTCCCTCCAATAAATCGTTTAGACTAGTCTTAATTAATACAACATACCCATTGTTTTTGCTTTTAGTATAACCTATTGCAATATAACCGTTGCTTAAATAAAACTTGTATGCCTCTCTTGTATATAATCTCCACATTTGTGCAATATCTTTGTTTATTTCCTTTATAAATGATATTTCTTTTGGTATAGAAATTAAGACTATTTTATTATTTAATTTAAATTCCTTCTTTATTGGTATTTCAATATCAAAGATTTCTCCTTTTTTCCCTTTCTCTTTACTTGTTTTACTATCTATGGCTAGATAAGCTCCTTTCCCCATTAACTCTTCAAATGATGGGGTTTTAATTTTGCCTTCTAATTTATTAGAAACATATTTACTTGAGATATACCATTCAGCCTCAAATCTGTCTGTTTCCAATCCTTTATTTATTGAATCCCTTATATTGCCGTAATAATTTTCTTTATAAATCCTTCCTATAGCCCCCAATTTTTCTAAATTGAAATTCAAGTTTAATGATTGCAATGGGTCAAAAGTCCATTTAATAAGGTCTATACCTAGTTTCAATACTTCTTCTCTTTGTTTTATTTTTAGTTTATATCCAACATTTTTATATTTATATTCATTTAAAACGCCGGTCATATGGCTATAGAAATATCTATTTTCATTACATCCAACTGCCCAACCCATATTAAAACCTATCATATTTCCATTATAGAATGCTCCTAAAATAATGCCACCATTTTCTGCAAGAGCCTTTAAAATATGTACAGGTGTTGCTTCTGTATAATCAGGCATTCCCCAAGCAGATTTTTCAATTTCCATAACATTTTCCAAATCTTTTGCATCTTTTATCTTTTTTATTAATATGTCTTCCATTATTTCTCCCAATAATTTTAATATAAATAAAAATTTAAATTTTAATTTAGCTAACCAATACAAAGTTTTTTATAAAAATTTTTTGTTTTAAAAGTAGGAGAGAGAAATGAAATATAAAGTCTTTGGAAAAACAAAAATAAAAATTAGTGAAGTTGGTTTAGGTTTTTGGCAAATAGGCTCTACTTCTTGGAAAGGAGATATAAGTAAGGCCAAAGAAATAGTTAAGCAGGCATTAGATTCTGGAATTAATTTTTTCGATACCGCAGAAGTATATGGCAATGGAAAAAGTGAAATGTCTTTAGGAAATGCAATAAAAGAACTTAATGCTATAGATTCAACTTTTGTCGCAACAAAAGTTGGGGGATTCAGACCAACTGAATATTTTATAGAAAAAGGTATCAAAAGATCTATCAAAAATTTAGGATTTAAACCACATCTATTGCAACTTCATTGGCCACCACCAATTTGGATACCATTATGTTCAACTATTAGAGGTTTAGAAAAAATGGTTGACAAAGGATATGTAGATTTCATAGGGGTTTCTAACTTTTCTGGAAAATTATTAAATGAAGCCATTCATTGCACATCAAAGCATGAAATAATATCAAATCAAATTGAATATAATCTAGCCTATAGGGTACCAGAAATTGATATATTTCCCTTAGCAAAAAAAGAAAATGTTGAAATAATTGCATATAGTCCTTTAGCAAAGGGGGCTTTAGCAGGGGCCTTAAATCCTAATTCTTTGGCTCAAAAATCTGATAAAAAGTTTAACATAATTAAAAATGATAATGAACTAATATCAACACTAAATTCCATTTCTCAGAAAAGAGGTTATACATGGTCTCAAATAAGCCTAAAATGGTTAATAAATAACAATACATTACCAATACCAGGGACTAGAAACAAAAATAGAGTAATAGAATATGCAAATTCATCAGAAATTGAATTAGACAAAGAAGAATTATCGTTACTCAATAGTGTTACAAATAAATATGTTAATATGTGGGGAAATAAATATGGTAATTTAAATTCTATAAGATATGTTCCTTGCATATTGCAATATATAGGCATAAAAATTGCTGGTGGAGCTTAATTTTCAATAAGATAATTTTCAATAAGATGAAGTATTAATCCGGTGTTACCAGGGAACACTGCTAAAGTGCTCTAAAATTATATTTGTAATATAGAGTTGAGGGATAAAAAATGATAGGAGATGTTGTAAAAAAATTCTTTGCAAGAGGTCAATACAAAGAGACCGGTCTATCTCAAGAAGGCATTAATTATGATGAGATACTTGCCCAATTAGGTTTAGTTAAAATGGAGTTAGATAGAATAAAGACCACAATTATAAATGAAATACAAAATTATTATGAAAAAATGGTTAGCTCAAAGAAATTGAATAACACTGAAGATATGGAAATGAATGCTGCAGAAATAGTTTTAAAAAAGAGGGTATTGAAAGCTGTGTTAGCCTATGGAAACATGATAGAATTAACTATAAGGAGAATACAGGATACAAGAAGTCTAGAATCTATAGTTAAAGTATTGACGCCATTAAGATATGCAATGAGCGCTATGGATGAATATTTGACAGGCTTCGCACCAGAAGCCGTTACGTCATTGAGCAATGTATTAGAAGAAACTGAAAACGTAATAAGAAAGACAGGAATCATAGCAAACTCAATGCCTCAAGGAAAAAGTGTATCAGAATTAGTTCCAGAAGCAAGTGAATTAATAACTAATGCTATGGCAAAGGCTCAAAAAGAAGCAGAACAGCTTTCACCAAGGGTTCCAGAAACCTTTGATCCTGATATAATAGAAAGAAAAGTTTTTGAATATATAAAGAATAAAAATGGAGTATTAAGCTTAAGGAAAGCATCAGAAGAATTGGGTATACCTTTGGATGTAATTAGAGAAACATTATATAGATTAGAGGCAAGGGGAATAATTAAAGTAGATCTTCCAAATCAATCAACAACGTAAAATAGCCTCTCACTCTTTAAACCATTTTATTTAAATAAATAAAAAGAGGTTAGATTATGTCAGAAACAAACCCAGTTGCAATGCTAGAACAAACTGCTAGGAGAAAGATGCATGAAGCATTAGATGCTGAGAGAAATAAAGATTATGAAACAGCCATTGATAAATATAAAAGAGCTATGGAGGCTCTTGAAGAAATCATTAGAAATTATCCTGAGCATCCCATGGTAAAAATATATAAAAAGACTATAAATGAGCTGAATTTAAGACTTAAATATTTAGAAAACAAAGCTAGCCAGCCTATTGGGGAAACTGTTTCTGATGAAGTAAGGGTAGAAATTAAAGGAGATATAAATGATAGCTTGCCTGACTTTGTTTTAAAGGAAAAACCTAGCATTACATTTGATGACATAGCAGGCTTGGATGAAGCAAAAAGAGCAATAAAAGAAGCAATTATATATCCTATAAAAAGGCCTGACCTATTTCCATTAGGGTGGCCAAGAGGAATACTTCTATATGGTCCTCCAGGAACTGGAAAAACCATGCTAGCGGCTGCTGTTGCAAATGAAATTAATGGGGAATTCATATATTTAGACGCAGCTAATATAATGAGTAAATGGTTAGGAGAAGGAGAAAAGAATGTAAAGAAGGTATTTGATTATGCAAGAAATAAATCAAAAAATGGTATACCAGTTATTGTATTTATAGATGAATTAGATGCATTATTAGGGGTCCATACAAATGAAGTAGGAGGGGAAGTAAGAGTAAGAAATCAATTTCTTAAAGAAATGGATGGCCTACAAGATAAATCAATAACATTACATGTTTATGTAATAGGTGCAACAAATAAACCTTGGGCTCTTGATGAGCCATTTATAAGAAGATTCCAAAAGAGAATTTATGTACCTTTGCCAAACAAAGAGGCTAGATTAAAATTGCTTTCAATGCTTACATCAAAGATTAAAATAGATGAAGGTGTAAACTTTGATCAACTCTCAGAAATGTTAGAAGGATATTCAGGTAGCGATATAAAAGATATTGTTCAAGATGCCTATATGATAGCTGTGAGGGAATATTTTGAATCTGATGGAAAAAGTGAAACTGTTAGGCCTATAAATATTAATGATTTCAATGAGGCAATTAAACAAAGGAGGCCTAGTGTTAATAAAGAAATGCTAAAGCTTTATGAGAGTTGGACTGAAAGATTTAAGGCTATTTAAATATTGTAGGATCTTTTCTTAAAGCTGCTTCCCAAAACATTATTTCAAAATTTACACTGTTTCTGAAGACATTTTTTATCCCATCATTTAATTTTATATCATCAAGGGCATCTATTATGGTCTCTACTCTATTCTCATAATCTTTTGAACCATAAAAGCTTGCCCATAAATCGTATATTTCATTAGGTGACCCTTTTACAAATTTTCCAACAAAACTATAGCCTATCATGCAAGGCGCCCAGGATGCAAGAAAATAATCCCAACCAATCGTTGAATTATAATATAAATGTCTAGTATACGCATAATTAACTAAATTATATCCAGTATTTTCTATAGCTGCATCATCAATGTTTAATTTTTCTAAAATCTCTTTTTCTATTTCCAATCCTTTATCTCTTGTATTAAAAATAGCATTTAATATATTTGTAATTTTATTTAGAGGAGCTTTGCTTGATGCATTCAATAATGACTTAAGCATTATATTAACATATTTTGTGTCTTGGATCATATAATATTTAAATGAATCTAAAGGTAAGGTACCTTCTTTCATTTTAATAACAAATTCATGCCTAATATACTTATCCCATAAATCTTTCACATCGTCTCTTAAAATATCGAAATTGCTCATCCAAATCCCCTATTACTACTAAGAATAGTAAAAATTTTATATTTTTATCGTGGAATACATTATAAAATTAATCTTCTTTATTTTTCATTTTAAAAATTTTTTGAAATAATATAGAAATATGGACCGGCCGGGATTTGAACCCGGGACCTCCGCCGTGCGAGGGCGGCATTCTTCCACTGAACTACCGGCCCTCATAAAATAAAGAAAATTAATTAGGCTATATTTATTTTGCTAAAAAATAGTTAAGAAAGTAAAGATATGATGAAAATCAACATTATTAATATTTCCCCACCCTAAGTATATTGCTTAATTATTGTAAGAGTTTTTATATAACTTTGTTATATATATATCCAGGGTGAATATATTGAATAAATTAGGAAAAAAAGGAAGCATTATAACAATTTTATTATTAATTTCATTAATATTGGTTAGTATATCATTTATTCATGTTAGTAAAGCAGAAACAACTCCAGTTCTAAAACCATCATTTATAGCATATTCATACTGGGGTTCAAATACATCACCTATTTTAGCATATCCAGGAGCATCGTTTTTACCTTTGACTATAACAGTTACATATTTAGGACCTTATACGTTATATAATGTAACAATAAATTCAACAATTACATATCCTTTAATATTATCAAAAGGAAGCTCGATACCTAGTCTATATATTCCTGTGTTAACTCCTGGAACTACATTAAAATTATTTGGACTATTTAATGTTAGCAATACTTCAAATGGTATATATAATGAAACACTTAATATAAAATATACAATATTTAAAACTATACCTGAGACTAATCAAACAATACCTATAAGTCAATTTACTACAATAAAATATTCAGTCCCTATTTTAGGTTATGTTGACTTAAAACTAGTTGGATTCAAAACCAATCCTCCTGTTATTTATGCTGGAGACACAGCTGCGATATTAACTGTTTATTTAGTAAATCAAGGTAATGTTATTGCAAGTAACGTCAGTGCTTATCTTTATACACCTTCTCAATTATCACCATTATATTTAGGTTCTAATAAAATAAACATAGGTTATTTGCCAATAGGAACTCCAGTAAACATATCATTTCCTCTTGAAATCCAAAATATAACTACTCCTATATCATTAATAGAACCTTATAAGACTGTACAAATACCAGCTTCATTTAATACTACAGCTATTCTTGTTATTAAAGGAAATGGTATAAATGAATCATTTAATATACCAATTGAAGTTAAACCATCGGCATATTTTATTGCCACACAGGTATATCATAACTCATTAACACAAGGAGAATCAAATACATATTTAACAATATCATTAATAAACTTAGGTAGCGCAACATCAAAATTTGTAACAGTTACTTTATTGCCAAATCCAGTTATAACTCCATATGTTTCTTCAAGTATTAATCCATTAATAGGAGTTGAAACTATTAATTATACAGTTGGTGATATACCTAGCAATGCTATTTTTAATGTTACATTTGTTATTAGCGCTTCATCCGGAATAACGCCAGGAACATACTACATACCTATATTAGTAACTTGGTACCAACCTCCTACAATGACACCAATGCATCAAGTAATAGAAATTCCTATAACTATATCTTCATCATTTTCAATAGGCTCATTTAGCAAAATAAGCTCCATTGATATACTATATCTAGTAGCAATCATTGTAATCATAATACTAATTGTTATGGTTATTATTGGAAGAAGGAGAAAACATTAAACCTGGGGAACCTTATGCAAAAGGATCCTGAAAATCCATTTTTGGTTTTAGGTGTGCTAACATTTACTACTGCATTAACAAGCTATGTTGAAGCTATGGTGATACCTTCTCTACCACATATAGAACAAGCTTTGTCTGCAACAAATGAAGAGGCTGCATGGATAGTTTCTGCATATTTGGTTGTTGGAGCTGCAATCGCTCCTTTATTTGGAAAGATGGGAGATACATTTGGAAAAAAGAAACTTTATCTTATCTCATTAACTCTATATTCATTAGCTGTACTTTTTGCTGGTTTTTCTCCCAATGTTTATTTTTTAATTGGATCTAGAGCTATTCAAGGTTTTGGGTTTTCTATTTTTCCATTAAGCATTGCAATAATAACAGATATATTCCCTAAAGAAAGGGTTGCTTTAGCTCAAGGAATTTTAAGTGCTATGGTAGCAATTGGAATGACTATTGGTATTATAGCTGGCGCATATATTGAGGAATATTTAGGATGGAGGGCAATGTTTCATATAGCATTTGGCATCGCTTTAATTTCTATAATAATTTCCTATTTAAGTATAGGTCCACATCCTCCAGTTAAAAAGGAGAAAATCGATTATTTCAGCACTACTTTATTATCTATTGGCACAGCCCTAATTTTGATATATCTTACTGAGGCCCCATATAAAGGTTGGATTTCATTGTATCAACTACCTATAATTGTTTCAGGTTTAGCATTGTTTATAGGCTTCTTAGTTTATATAACTAAATCAACTAATCCATTAATAAGACCTGATCTTTTAAAAATCAAAAATGTTATGGTAGCAAATTTAGCTGGCCTTTTCTCAGGAGTAACTATGTTTACACTATATTTAGCAGTTATATATTATGCAGAGGAGCCTACACCATATGGCCTAGGATTATCAGTTATTAACGCTGCTTTTTCATTATTACCTGCAACCCTTGCTATGATAATATTGGCCCCTTTGGTTGGCTTGGCTGTTAGTTCAATAGGACCAAAACCAGTGCTTATATATGGTTCAATTGTTTCACTAATAGGTTTCTCCTTATTCATATTCAACAGGTCAGGAACCTTACCTTTAGTATTAGATTCTTTTGTAACTGGCATAGGCATTATATCTATTATGACACCTATAGTTAATATGATAGCAATTTCAATGCCTGAGGATAGCGTTACTGTTGGTCTTGGATTTAATACTATGGTTAGATTTCTAGGATCTTCTATAGGACCAGTTATGACGGCTAATTTAATGACAACATATGTTGCATATGCATCATATTATCTTCCAAAATATGGCTTTTCATTCTTTACTGAGGCTGGGCCTGTTGCATTCAATTATACATTTTTAATAGGAATTATATTTTCATTCTTAACTTTTGTAACAGCATTGTTTATGAAAAACTATACTCCAAAACAAAAATAATTTTTTTAAAAAACTAAGGGTACATATCCTTCTGAAAGATAAGAAGAAATTTTACTACCCACATACACCACATCAATACCTAATTCTGAAGAAACTGTTTGTAACTCATTTAAAGTCCCATCTTGCTCTGCTAAGAATTTGCATGCAAGAGGTTTTTGATTAGCATAAGATAAGAATTGTTTTAAAGCATCTAAGACTCTTTTATCTTTTAAACTCAGGAATTTTTCTGAAGGTCCAAAAAATACGAGTTTTAAATCAGAGACCCATTTATATTTAAATGCATTTGTTGACCATAATAATCCAGTTAATATTTTATCAATATCACTGCTTGATAAAATAACCAAAACCTTAAGTTGTGATCCCATTTATATTCCCCATTTATATAAAAGAAATCTAAGTTTTTATATTATATAGGAAAATAAAAAATTTAAAGTTATTTTATTGCAAGGGAAACAAAATCTTAGGAGAATAAAAATGGAAAAAAACATAGCAAATAAATACATTAATTTCAATAACATGCTTAGTTACGATATTGGATTATTGGAAGAATTAGATTCAATATTTGGAAATTCATGTAAAATAATTAATCTCCTTATTAAACCTCCAACTAAATTTTATTTAAGAGTTAATACGCTAAAAATAACTAGGAATGAATATTTAAACATATTAAAAGAAAGGGGGATAAAATTTTATAAAGATGAAAATATAGATTATGCTATTTATGCCCAAATAAGCGGTCCTTATGAAATTCCTATATATGATAAGAAGATTTATGTAAATAAATATGCTTCCGAGTCCATATATCTTGGTAGCAATTTATACATACCAGGAATTCTTAAGGCTGATAAAATAAAGAAGGGAGATAAGGTAACAATATTTAATAGAAATGATATACCTTTAGCCTCTGGTATATCTATAATAGATTGGGAAGACATATATAGACTCAAAAAAGGATTAGCTGTTATTGTAGAAGATTCAGTTTATAAATCTCCTAAAATTAGAGAACTTCCAGGATTTGAAGAAGGTTACATTTATTCACAAAGCCTTCCAAGCATGTGGGTTGCGGAATTAGCTGATCCTAAAGAAGGATCGATTATAATTGACATGAATGCTGCTCCAGGAGGAAAAGTTGGTAATATAGCTCAAAAGGTTGGAAAAAACTCAAGAATAATTGCAATTGATAGACCTAGTAAAACAAATGACTTAACAGAAAAAATGAAAAGACTAGGATATGATTGGGTTGAAGTTATTGGAGGAGATTCTAGATATGCAACTCAGGAACTTAATATTAAAGAAAAAGCAGATCTTGTATTAATTGACCCTCCATGCACGAACTTAGGAGTAATACCAAAGCTTAGCGATAAAAAAAGCTTAAGGGACTCAATAATTTTATCAAGATATCAAAAACAATTTATAAATGAAGCTTTTAAATTATTAAAGCCCGGAGGGATATTAATGTATTCTACTTGCACATTAACCTATACCGAAAATGAAGAAAATATAAAGTATGCCTTAGAGTTAGGTTTTGAATTAGATGAGATAAATATAAAAGAAAATGTAATTAAAAATGATTATGGAATCAGATTTTCTCCGGAGAATGACTACCCTGGATTCTTTATATCAAAGCTGATCAAAAAGAAAACTTAAAGTATCAAAATTATATTTTGATATTGGAGAATAACATTGAAAAAAGTTTTAATAATAGCCAGTGGGGGCGGGCATACAGGACATAGCATTGCATTAGCGGAATACCTTATAGATATGGGCATAGAGGTAGATTTCATAATACCTGAAAATGATACGTGGACTAGAAATTCAGTAATAAATTATGGAAATGTTGTTTCTGAAACTCCTAAATTTTTAGATCCAAGCGAATCATTGTATAAAGGCATATTAAGAGCCCCTATTGCTATTATAAAATCCCTTGCTAAGGTTAAGTCCGGATATAAACTGGTTATAGCAAGTGGTAGTAATCATAGTATTTCAACAGGATTAGCACTATGGTTAAAAGGTTCTGATATTATAGTGTTTGAATCTACAGAGAGATTCTTAGAGCCAAGTAGAACTATTAAAACATTAGGAAAAATTTCAAAATTAATTGCATTTCAATGGGAGGAACAATTAAAATTTAATGATAAAAAAGGAAAGGTTGTAGGACCTTTCTTAGGTAAATTAAAATATAATATTAAAGATGAAGGATATATATTGGTTAGTGCTGGAAGCTATGGATATAAAAAACTTTTTGATGCATTATCAAAAACAAATTTGGAAAATATTGTATTACAAACTGGTAAAGTTGATCCCAAACCATATATAGCATCGCATCCTGAATGGAAAGTTTTTCAATTCGATCCTAACTTAGAAAAATATATTGCAAGCGCAAGTATTGTTATTACCCATTTTGGAAGAACTGCTGTAGAGAGCGCCTTAAAATATAAAAAACCTACAATCCTTGCTCCAAACATTGAATGGAAATGGATGCAAAATGAGATAAGAATAAAAGAATCGGAAATTATGGCAAAAAAGTTAAATGCATATTATTTACCTCCCAATTCTCTTAATGAAAATTCTATAATGGAGGCAATAAAATATACTAAAAATTTAATTCCTTATAGTTACAACGATGGAGCATTAGAACTTGCTAAGATAGTTAACTCAATATTATAATTTAAGGTTTGAAAAATTCAAATACAATAGGTGTTTAAATAAATGCCACAACAGAATTATGAAGAAAGATTAAGGGCTGTAAAGATTTTAAGATCTGCAAGAAAATTCTTATCTCTATCAAAGATTTCAGAGCTCACCGGCTTATCCTTATCTATAATTTCTAGATATTCTTCAGAATACACTTTACCTTCTGAAGGAAATGCAAGAGAAATTATAAACTCTCTCTTATCTAAACAAATTATATCAAACATTGTCGCCAATGCAATAAAGGTTTATAATGGTTTTTATGATATTAGTGGAGTTACTTGGAATCCTGATGCTCTATTATTAATATCGGAATATGTAAAAAAGAGGTTTAATGGAAATTTTGATAGAATATTAACGCCAGAAGCTGGAGGAATTAGTTTAGCGACATCAATTAGCATTTCTTCCGGAGTACCTATGGTTGTTGCTAAAAAGCAAAGACCTATATCATCAGAACCTATTATAGAAGGAGTTCATTTCTATGGGCCTGCATCATATACAGTATTTTATGTTCCAAAAAGGGAATTACCCAAAGGGGGTAAGATACTTATAGTTGATGATTTTAGCGTTAGAGGTCATACTTTAAATGCATTAATAGAATTAATAAGAAAGGCCGGAGCTGAACCAAGATCGATGCTAGTTATTGTAGGTATTGGAAAGGATTGGAAATTATTGCCAGATTCTGAGGCTTTAATCGAGATAAGCGGATAAATTCTTAGCTATTAGTGGACCCACATCTATATAATCTACTTTGCTCTTCTTTGGTAACGTATTTGCTGCATATATTTTATTAACTCCATTAGAAAACAGTTTTTCTTCAGCATTTTCTAATAATAATGCATGTGATACCATTACATAAATATTTCTTGCCCCTTGATTTTTCAAAATTTGTGTTGCCTTTAATATAGTACCTCCTGTGCTAATTATATCATCAACCACTATTATATCCTTTCCTTTAACATCTAATTCTTTTGTTTGCATAGTAATTTCTCCTGTAATTCTATCCCTAGCTTTGATAAAGTAATCATATTCACAATTCAAATAACTGGAGAGAATTTTTGCTCTATCTATTGCACCTATATCAGGAGACAATACAGCTATATTTTTACTATCAAAACCAATTTTCTCAGCCATGTATGTATATGGCCTTATATTAATTGCTTTTTTATTGAAAAATTTTAAGCTATCTTCTTTGTGTATTTCTATTGTTGCTAAAATATTATAGTAATCGCTAAATATCTTCAAAATTCCCCTTATGCTTATAGGTTCTCCTTCCAAGAATACCTTATCTTGCCTTGAATAAGCTAAGTATGGTGTTATTAATATTTGATCTTTAGCTCCCGATTCTTTAATAGCATCTCCTAACAATATTGCCTCTATTATGGATTTGTCTTGAGGATTTATAAGAGATTGAACAACAATCGCTTTACTATCCTTAACATTGCATGGTAACCTTACATAACTTTCTCCATCTGGAAATACTTTATAAATTGGCTTACACAATTCTGCAGATAAAGAGTTTGCTAATGATTTTGCTATTTCTTCTGAAACCATATTAGTTCCTGAAATAACTATATTTTTCATCTTCAGGTCCCCTAACTATTATTATGCTTATCCCCTTAAATTATTATAAGGCATTTAAATTTAACAAATTACATTTACATATTTTTATCAATAAAATTATACATAAACTACTCAAATTAAACATTTCTAATGAAAAAGAGGATTTAATGGTCCTTAAGCATTGAGGACCAATTTTGCAATATTTTCATTTCTCAAGATAATTTTTCATGTTCATATGAATCTTTATATAAAAATTTACATAATTAAAAAATTATGATAACAAGAAAACATCTAGATTTAAAATATAATGTTAAAAAGGTACTAGAAACCTAGCTTATATAGAAATAGCAGTGAGGAGGATGGAGCGACCCTGATCAGTGATGAGCGACTTTCCTCTGAGCATCGTAATGAATTCAAACAAATCTTAATAACTTCTTTCAAATAATATTTTTAAACCTCTATCTCTAAAAAATAATTTAAAAGAAAACATAGGTGAGCCTAAGATGAATCAAAACGAATTTGATGTAATATTCATAGGAGGCGGAGGAGCTTCATATCCTGGAGCCTTTGAATTAGCCAAAGCAGGGAAAAAAGTTTTAATGATAGATAATAAGGGAAACCTAGGCGGCGATTGTTTATATGCAGGTTGCATACCATCAAAAACTGTTAGAACAAAGATATTGGAATTCACTTCAACAAATAAAGAAATAGATCCTGAAAAAATTTGGGATGAGGTTGTTAAAACAAAAGAATGGGTTCAAGAAATAAGATACCAACAACATATGGAAGAAATAAGGGAACATGAGCCAAATTTAACATTTATAAAAGGATGGGCAACAATATTATCACCAAATAAGGTTAAAGTCGAAGGAGAAGAAAACTTTGAGGCCTATGGAAAATATATGGTTATAGGAACTGGTGCTGAACACGTAATTTTAAACATACAGGGGAAAGATTTAGTATTAACAAGTGATGAATTGTTTGCATATCAAAAAACAATGAAAAAACTGCCAAAATCAATTGCTATTATTGGAGGAGGCTATATAGGGGTTGAAGTTGCAGATATGCTTTCAAGATTAGGGGTTGAAGTATCTATAATAGAAATGATGGACAGACTCTTACCAACAATGCCTATCGATTTATCTAAAGCAGCTGAGTCAAGAATGAAAGAGGCAAAAGTAAGCCTGTATTTGAATAGTCCCGTTGCTTCCATAGAAAAGAAAGGAGAGATGAAAGTAGTTAAAGCAAATAGTAAAAATGGAACTATTGAGGTAGAAGCAGAGGAAGTTTTGATGGCAGTGGGAAGAAGGCCTAGAATTAAAGGATATGGATTGGAAAACTTAGAAAAAGAGGGGTTAAAAGTAGAGAAAAACGCAATATGGGTTTCTCCATCATTAAGGACTACTCTTCCAAATGTTTTCGCAACAGGAGATGTTACTGGAAAAGCAATGCTATTCCATGCAGCAGTTAAAGAAAGTATTATAGCAGCTAAAAACATATTGATAGGAAGAGATGCCTATAGGATGAATTATCACTCTGTTCCATTTACAGTCTTTACATACCCAGAAATAGGTATGATAGGCTATACTGAAGAAGAACTAAAGAGTTTAGGGATCGCTTATGATGTGGTTGATTACAAATTAGCAGGTGATGCACAATCCCAAATAACTAATCATAGGGAAGGATGGATGAAAATATTCCTAGAAAAAGAAACACTAAGAATTTTAGGAGTTCAAGTATATGCTCATGATGCTGCAGAACTAATGGGAGCTTTTGCTGTTGCTTTAGAAAATGGATTAACAGCTAAGAACCTCGCATGGGTTTGTGGGCCACATCCATTAACTTTTGAATCAATAAACTATGCCATGAGACCCTATTTCTAAGATTCTTTAAATTTTTCTATGAAACATGTAAAGAAATATCTCTTTTAATGTTTAATTCGATAATAATTAATGAAAATAAACATATTATATATCATCTTCAACCTACAATAGATTTGCAAACATCTCATATAGAAATGTGTTCTTTGCTCATTCAATTATTTAAAAAGGTAATCTTTCATATAAATTGTTAAGCTACATTCATTTTCATTGTTAACCCCCCGGTTAACAATGTCTTATTTGTTTTAATAATAAAATTAAAATTATATTTTAAATATAATGAAAATTTTATATTATTATAACTATAGTATTTCTCAATTTAATTAAACCTTCTCATATTTTCTATCTTTCTATATAACCTATATATAGCTCTATAGTAACTATAGAAATCCTTATAAGTAAATTTTTTATCAACAAAAAAATGGGGAAAATAATTGAGTGATCACAATCCGTTTGAATATATAGACAACGTAAAAACTAATATAAGCCATATAAAAGTTTGGTTTACAGCAGGTATGGGATTTTTCACTGATGCATACGATCTTTTTGTTATTGGTATTATCTTAGTAATATTAAACAGGTTAGCATCCCCTGCATTTCATTTAACCGATCTTCTTAGTGCTTTATTAGCATCTTCAGCTATAGTAACCGCAATAATAGGACAGCTTACCTTTGGTAGAATAGCAGATATATTAGGTAGAAAGAAAGTATATGGAGTAGAGGCAATTATTTTAGTAATAGGAGCTTTGATGAGTGCATTCTCTCCAAATATATATTGGCTACTAGCTTCTAGATTTATTATGGGCTTTGGAATAGGCGGAGATTATCCAATTTCATCTACTATTATGAGTGAATATTCACCAAGAAAAGATAGAGGAAAGTTAGTTTCATTGGTTTTTGCCGCTCAAGGAATAGGAATAGCAGTTGCTGTTATAGTAGGTTTATTATCAGTATCGTTTTTCCCACATTCTATTTCATGGAGAATATTAGCTGGGATTGGAGCTATTCCACCTGCTTTAGTAATATATTACAGAAGAAAAATACCAGAAACGCCTAGATTTAGCTTATTAGCAAAACATGATAAAGAAGAAGCTGAAAAAGCTATAAAATTTGTTGGGGCTAATACAAAAGTTATACAAGTTAAAACCAAAGAATGTAGCCTAAGAGAATTTTTAAAATCCTATAGTATGTTATTAATAGGAACCTCAATACCTTGGCTTTTAATGGATATGGCTTTATATGGAACTGGAGTGTTTTCATCACCAATTACTTTGGCTATATTAGGGGGATCTAATTCATTAAAAGCAGATGTGTTAAGAGCAGGAATCCCTCTATTAATTGGAATACCTGGCTACTTCTTAACTGCCGCTTTTATTGATAAAATAGGAAGAAAAACTATACAATCAATGGGATTTGGTGTAATGGCTTTACTTTATTTCATAATATCAGAAAGCATTATAACTAGTGGAACCAAAATTGATGGATTTTTAATACCAACAACGTTAGCATATGTATTATTTGGCTTAACATTTTTATTCATAAACTTTGGTCCAAATACAACAACGTTTGTTCTACCTTCAGAATTATATCCTGTAAGATATAGAACAACAGGTCATGGAATTTCTGCAGCATCAGGTAAGTTAGGAGCGGCTATTACAACATTTTTGTTCCCATTCTTATTGCATAGCTATGGATTAAAGTTTATATTAACAATGCTTGGAGTAGTTAGTGCTATAGGACTAATAATAACGTTATTAACAATACCAGAGCCAAAGATGAAAAGCCTTGAAGAAATAAGCAAAGAAAAAATAGAAGTTTATGAAAAGCCTATAAGCGCTTAAGCTATAGGTTTACCTACAGGTTTTTCTTCTTTCTCTTTTACCTCATTATTTTCGAACACATATTTCAATAACGATAACGCCCCTTTTCTTGATAAAAACTGATTGTTATTTCCACAATAAGGTGAAAAAACACATCTTGGACATCCATCTTCGCAACTACACGATGATACAATTTTAAAAGCAAGATTTTCTATTGATTCAAATCTATCAAAAACCAATTTAGATCCTCCATGACCTCCTATAGATGAATCATATATAACTATGTGACCTGATGGATAGCTTATTCCCCCTAAATCAGTATCTGATGCTCCTATTATTGGTCTTGATGCAGAAATTAATACGTGTTCTAAGGCATGATAGCTACTTATTTTCTTTTCACCACTTTCAAACAATATTTCAGGATACCTCGTTAATACACCTTTAGTCCAATAATTCCATTTTATTGGAGTTTCATAATATGATGTTGAAATTGTATTTCCTGAATATTCATCTTTAATAACATAACCTGTTACTTCTATAGATATATGTACATCACCATATGTTAATGGTATTGTACCAGCTATTCTTTTCTCTCTAGGTATTACCTCTATTACATATATATCATAAAGAGGTTTAGTGTAAAAACTGATATCATTTAATTTTGTTACTTCAGCCTTATAGGAATCTATATCTAATTTTGTTGATAAATAAACTTCACCAGAATGATAATATATTGCATTTGGATATAGATCATATAGAGCTTGAGGCATTTCTCTAAAACCTATTCTTTTGTTTTTATAGTAAATATTAATAATTGGCCCAGAGGATCTTATTGAGTAATTGGCCACAAATGCTTTACCACTTTTCCAATTAGGATAAAGAACATCATTGTTATTGTTAATGTAGTTTTCATTTTCCAAATCTTTTAAAACATCTAAAAACTCTTCAGGTAAGTTATCTTTTTTAACAAAACCTTTTTGCAATAAATATGCAACAAAATGAAGCTTTAATATCTCTTTATTTTTGGGTTCTATAAATCCTGGATCTGGATCTTGGGAGAAATATTTATCTGGATTGTTTAAATAATAAGATTCTATAGGATCATCTCCCATTATTGTAACTACTAACCCTGGATTTTCTCTTCTTCCAGCTCTTCCAGCCCTTTGTAAATAACTGGAATAACTTTTAGGTAAAGAAGTCATAACTACAGCATCTAAATCACCAACATCTATTCCTAATTCTAACGTTGATGTGGCAACAACTCCATTTATTATACCTTCCTTTAATTCTCTCTCAACATTTTTTCTAGTTTCTGCACTTAAACCAGATCTATGGACTAATACATTTGTATTATAGCTTTTTCTAGAGATCCTTGATATTAATTCGCTCATCTGTTGAGAATCTGTAAAGGCTAGAACTTTTAGGTTCTTTTTTATTAAAGAAGAAATTATATATGAAGAAAAGGTCCACCTGCTCATATAACCATGATCAATAAATACATGAATTGCTAATCCCTTTCTCCTCTTTGGTCCATATACTACCTTTACTTTCCTTCCAAATAATTTTTCTCCCATTTCTTCAGGATTTCCAATTGTTGCCCCTGAACCTATGAATAATATGTTTTTTGATAAACTAGATAATCTATATAATATCCATTTCATATGAGATCCAAAAATTCCTTTATATACATGCATTTCATCCAAAACAACAAATCTTATGCTTCTAAAAATTTTTCTAAAATCTGATGATAAAGAAAGGCCTAGATGAATCATATCTGGATTGCTAATTAAAATTTGGGGAGGATTTTCATATATTTTTGCCCTTTCTTTTGCAGGAGTATCTCCATCTATAATCCCATATGATATTCCTAGGTCTTTAACTATATTGGACAGCCTTGATATTTGATCCCTTTCCAGGCTTTTTGTTGGATATATTAATAAAGCCCTCTCTTCTTTGTTTTTTAACAATTCATCTAATATTGGTATTAAAAAGGCTTCTGTTTTTCCAGTCCCTGTACCAGCAGTTATTACAGTATCATTGTTGTTTAGAATTGAATCCAATGCATCTTTTTGAAACTTATACAATTTTATTATTCCATAATTAATTAATGCATTTTTTAATTTCTCCGATATATTTAATTCGTTTAAACTAGGTCCTAATTCAGGATATCCATAGTCTTCCTTATAAATATTAGAGATTTTACTTTTTTGTTTCTCAACAATCTCATTCAATGTTGATAACAAATCAAGAACTTTTTCCGCTCTGTCCTGTTGCATAGTTTTTATGCCTCACATAATTTGATAATCCTATCAATTCAATAACCCTATCAATAATCCAAGATAGGTTTTTATCTCCCCACGATCTCCTTATTTTTAGCTTTTCATATTTAACTTCTAATAGGGCTTTTCCTTCATGATCATAAACTATAAATCTTCCTTTAACCTTATTTTTTGGATTTCTAACAAGAATTACATGAACTGCATATTCATTGGGATTTAAATTTAAATTTACATAACCTGATTTTCCTTCTTTATAAGTTCCCTTACCTTCTTCTATTGGATCTTTTATTATTTCTTCCTTATCTTTTCTAATAATAACTACCATTCTTCTCATTGCATGTAATCCTGTTTTGCTCTTTGTTGATTCTACTTCAAGCTTAATTTTCCCCATATTTATCCACTACTCCTAATTTGTTTTAGGACTAATAAGATTTATTAACAACATTTTAAAAAGTTTCTTTTGAATAATTTATAAAGAGATGTGGTAGATAATCTTGGATGTAGATGTAGTAATAGCGGGTTTAGGAGTTTCTGGATCATCTTTAGCCTACGCCTTATCTGAAAAGGGATATAAAATTAATGCATATGATCCAATAAAAAAATATGAAAAAGCTTGCGGGGAGCAAGTAAGTGCGTCATATAATTCAATAAATCTTCTTAAAAAATCAAATTCGATAGTAACAATGCCAAACGATATTAGCATTTATGTTAATAATAAAGAGGTTTCAAACATAAATTTTGGAGGAAATACTCCTTGGTATATTATTAATAAACCAAATTTTATTCAATATCTAAGAGATTCTGCATTATCTAATGGAGTTAACATAATATATAAACCATGGAATAATGAAAGAGGAATGATAACGGTTGATGCAAGGGGTCCCTTTTCAGGAAATTTAAAGGATAAGATCTTGGTAAAAAGATATATTGTTGAAACAGAATGGGATCCAAATCATGTTATTTTAGATTTCAGACCAAATGAATTAGGTTTGTATTGGATTTTTCCTGCTGATGATCAAGGGAAACTAGTTAATTTGGGAGGAGGGTTTGTTAATTTATGGGATGATGAGAAACTTACTAAATTGATAATTGAATATGCTAGATACAATTTAAAAAAGGTAGAAGTTAAAAACACAAAGGCTGCACCATTAGATGTTTTCTCTCCCTACAAACCTTATTCTCCTTCTGATAACATTTTTTATGTTGGAGAAGCTGCTGGTCTTGTTTTATCTATTAGTGGAGAAGGTAATAGGCCTGCGATAGAATCTTCCTATGCTCTTGCAGATGCTATAAGGAAACACAATCTAGAAGATATATATGAAATTAAAAATGATTACATAAGGTATTCAAAAAAGGTAGCTAATGAATCCTTTTTATCACGAAAATTATTTATGTTTATAACTAAATATAAAGAAAACTTCGATATGGTAAATATATTGAGCAATATACCCAAATGGTTCTGGTATAAGTATTTGTCTGTAAGCCTTGAATTTAATGATGTAATAAAATTAGGAAGTGATATAAAATTTATTTTATCTATTATTAAAGGAATTAAATAATTTTTATCAAACATAATAAATAATTTAATTACATATTATATCATCATTAATATAAATCATAAAATTTTTATAAATGGGCCCGCGGGGACTTGAACCCCGGACCGCCCGGTTATGAGCCGGGCGCTCTACCTAGCTGAGCTACGGGCCCCCTAATAGTTTTTAGATTTGTGTTGGTTTATTAACTCTTTTGGAGGAATTTAAATAATTAGCATAATAAATTAGAACATAAAGATTAAAATATATCAACCTACTAATATAAATATTGAGTTGGTGGTGGGGAAGTGTCGGAAGCTATAGTTATGATAAATGCAGATGTAGGAAAAGAGAATGATATTTTTAATAAACTAAATGAAATGCAAGAAGTTAAAAAAGTCTACATGGTATATGGAATACATGACATAATAGCGTTTGTTGAAGCAGAAAGTATGGATAAATTGAGAGGATTGATAACTGATAAAATAAGAAAACTTGATGGTGTAAAAAGCACACTAACGAGTATAGTAGTTGTTGGCAAAGAGAAAAAATAGTTAGATGAGATTTAATGAATAATATAATTTCAATTTCTTTTGATGATATTGATAGCCAGTATGGTGGATGTACAACTCATTTCACTGGAATTTTTTTTAATGAAATTAAAAATAAAGTTAAGCTAATAGATTATCCTTTGCTTATTAGACTAAACCCTGGAATACCATGGAAAACGAGAGGGAATGCTTCAACAGCTCTCAGATTTATCTATGATGATCCTAAAGAAATATTTGAAATAGCAAAAAATTTAGTTGATGAATATACAAATCCAAGACCACCTTTACCAAATAAAAAACCTGGTATAGTAATGATTCAAGGGAAACCTTGGGAAAATGAAAAATTTAAAACTTTTTATAAAAAAACATTATCAGATTTTGTCTTATTAGATGATGCTATTAAATTGTTAAATGATGAATCAAATAAAGAAAATGTGTTTTATTATGGAGGTAAAGGTTTAATTGGTGCAACAGCTGCTCAAGGCGCCTTAGGTTTATATGAACCCTATACTTATGAATTAATTTTTTATAGGTTGCCTGAAAATTGGGATAAAGAAAGATGTGTTGATGACAATACTGTTTTAAAAGTAGATAAAAGTTTACCTTCTTGCACAATTAATAATTATGATTATATTAAAGAAAAATCATCAGTAAAACCTAATGGGCCAGATCCAATTTTAGCTGGTTTTAGAGGTACTTGTGAAAAACTATTGTGGAATTATGAAAAATCTCTTTGTGAAAAACCTCATTTTTCTTTATTATATAGAAGTAATCAGCATACAAGCTTTGAGCTTTTCAAAGATTTTTATCCATACCCATATAGAAACGTTGAAATTGAAGGAACCGTATTAAATACTAAAATCCTACCTAAAGGCCATGTTATTATAACTTTAAGAACAAAGTATGGAGATTTTGATATATCATTTTATAAAGATACTGGCCCATTAAACAAAGCTGCTAAATTACTTGAAAAAGGAGATGTAATTAAAGTTCAAGGATCAGTAAGGCCTTATTCTTTTAATAACACAACAATTTCAGCCTATTCTATGGAAGTGATTTCCATTAATTATACATCAATAAAACTATCTCCTAGATGTGTTGTTTGTGGTAGTAGAATGAAAAGCCTAGGTAAAGGGAAAGGTTTTAGATGTGAAAAATGTGGATTTGAAACAAAAAATGTTGAAAAAATTGAAATAATAAAGGATAGAAAACTACTTCCAGGAATTTATTTACCAGAAACTGGAGAGCTAATGCATCTACAAAAAGAAAAATATGTAAGACTTCCAATTTTAACAAATTTTCCCAATGTAGATGAACATGATATACTAAAGATTTATAATAATCCATAATTGTTAACTCCCCAGTTAACAACCCCTCTATTTCCTATGGAAATGTATTAGAAATTGATAGTTAACTCCCATCCCCCTCTATTTCCTATGGAAATGTATAATTCTATTAATAAATGCTAGTTAATTTCCTATTGGTTTGTATAATGATTCTTTAATAAAAAGAGTTAGTTTCTGATCTTATAAAAATTTCTAGATGAAATTGAGGGGTCTAGGAATATTATATTCTAAAAAATTAGAAACTATTCTAAAAAAAAAATAGATTTGGCCAGGCCTATTAAAAGATAGTATGAAACCCCTTAGTTTCCTCTGCATCCCACTAATTAACTCTAAAATATAAACCTCCTCTGTCATATTGAAATATTGGAATGCAAGGGTGTTTGTATGTATTTAGAGCTGAGATTCCATGGTAGAGGCGGTGAGGGAGCAGTAACTGCCGCTACAATATTAGCCAGAGCAGCAGTATTAGAGAATAAATACGCTCAAGCAATACCAAATTTTAGCGCTGAAAGAAGAGGGGCCCCTGTAGAAGTTTACTCCAGAATATCTGATAAGCCAATAGAAAAACATAGCCAAGTAAGAAATCCAGATGCAGTAATAGTATTGGATTATGAGCTTATAAAAATGGTAAATGTTTTAGATGGCTTAAAGCCAAATGGGATAGCAATTGTTAACTCCCCGGTTAAAGAACCATTAAACAATGTAAAAACATATTGTGTTGATGCAACAAAAATTGCAAAAGCTCATAATTTAGTTGTTAGTGGTTGGCCTACAGTAAATACTGCTATCTTAGGGGCAGTATCAAAATCCTTAGGTATAGTTTCTATCGATTCTATTAGTAAAGCAATTATGGATCATTTTTCATCACCTAATATTGCTAAAGCTAATGCATCAGCAGCTATAGATGCATATAAAGAAACTTCCTTATGTGGTGGTCCATATTGATGTTAGGTTTTTATATATTTAGATTATTTAAGTCTGTTTATGTATACATAAAAGGGTGGATTATATGACACAGAATAGTCAAGTAATAGAGGAACCAAAGACATACTTTTTAGTCCCTATATCCAAACCTGATTATGGCTCTTCTGGAAAAACTGGTTCATGGAGAACTGAAAGGCCAGTAGTAAATGAAGAAAAATGTACAAAATGTCTCTATTGTTGGCTTTATTGTCCAGAAGATACAATATTAAGGAGGGAAGATGATATGGTTTATGTTGATTATGATTATTGTAAGGGTTGTGGAATATGTGCAGCTGTTTGTCCAGTAAATGCAATAGATATGGTTCCTGAAGTTAAGAGAGGTGAAAATTAATGATTAAAACTTTAACTGGAAACTATGCGGTAGCCGAAGCGGCTAAGCTTGCAAGAATTAAGGTAACATCAGCATATCCAATTACTCCACAAACAACAATTGTTGAGAAACTTTCAGAAATGATTGAAAAAGGAGAACTAGAGGCTAAGATGATTAGAGTTGAAAGTGAACATAGTGCATTGGCAGCAACATTAGGGGCTGCGGCAGCAGGCTCAAGGGCCTTCACAGCAACAGCAAGTCATGGATTGCTATATATGCATGAAGTTTTATGGTGGACAGCCTCAGCTAGAATACCAGTAGTTATGGCAGTTGCAACAAGAGCTATTGGTGCTCCATGGAATATACATGTTGAACATAGTGATATAGTTGATCAAAGAGATACAGGTTGGATTATAGGAATCGCGCAAGAAAATCAAGAAGTATTAGATATGACAATACAAGCTTTTGCAATAAGTGAAGATCCAAGAGTGTATTTACCAATGATTGTTGGATTAGACGGATTTATTTTGACCCATACAGTTGCACCAGTAAATGTTCCTGATCAAAAAGATGTAGATAATTGGTTGCCTCCAAGAAGACAACCATATGTAATAACCCCAGAATCAAAAATAGCGATGGGAAATATGACGAGTGATGAAGACTATTATATGATGAGATATTCAATACAAGTTGGTCAAGAAGCTGCAAAAAAGGTTATAGAAGAAGTTGATAATAGTTATGGAAAGGCATTTGGAAGAAGCTATGGAGGTCTAGTTGAATGTTATAAATGTGAAGATGCAGATTATGTAATGGTATTAATGGGAAGTTGGGCTGGAGACGCTAAAGAAGCAATAAATTCTTTAAGAAATAAGGGAATCAATGCGGGAATTGCAAGGATTAGATTCATTAGACCATGGCCTGCAGAAATATTAAGAGAAAAATTAAGCAATAAGAAAGGCGTTTTAGTATTTGATAGAAGTATTTCATTTGGAAATACAGGACAGCTCTTTACTGAATTGTCATCAACACTTTATGGAATGACAAGCATGAGAGGTGTTATTGCAGGTCTGGGAGGTGTTGATGTTTTGCCCGAAGATTTTCAAAATGAAATGATAGATTTTGTTAATAAGGTAGAAGAAAATGGAAAAGTTTATGATCCTATTAAATGGTTGTTCCCAATGAAATATAGAAAAATTGAAGAGGTGATTCAGTAATGCCAGTTAGATTAGCGGATTTTCCAAGAGTAAGATATGGAATGCCAGGTAATGCTGCCTGCCCAGGATGCCCTGAAACTATGGGTTTAAGATACGTTAAAATGGCCCTTGGAGATAACGTTGTTCTAGTTATTCCAGCAGGATGTAGTAGTGTAATCCAAGGATATACTCCAAAGAGCGGAATAAACTTCCCCATATTAAACATAGTCTTTGCTAGCGCATCAAGTGCGGCAGCAGGAATGGAAGCAGCATTTGAGGCTCAAGGTAAAGATGCAACAGTAGTAGTATGGGCTGGAGATGGAGGAACTGGAGATATAGGTTTTCAGGCTATGAGTGGGGCAGCTGAAAGAAACGATAATATATTATACATATGTGCAGATAATGAAGCTTATATGAACACAGGAATTCAAAGAAGCAGTTTGACACCATTTGGTGCATGGACGACAACAACATGGACTGGGAAAACAGAATATAAGAAAAACATACCAATGATTATGATTGCTCATGATGTACCTTATGTTGCTACTGCAACAGTTGGCTATCCTCAAGATTTTATAGATAAATTAAGAAAAGCTTCTAAAATAAAAGGATTTAAATATATACACCTATTAGCCCCTGATCCAGTAGGTTGGAAATTCGATCCAAGTCTCACCGCTAAATTAGGCCAATTAGCAGTTCAAACAGGTTTGTTCCCATTATTTGAATATGAAAATGGAAAGCTAACAGTTAGCGTATTTAGTAGATTATATAGAAGGCCAGAAAAAAGAGTTCCTATAATAGAATATATTAAAGTTCAAGGAAGATACGCTAATTTAATGAAAGACCCTGAAAAAATCAAAAAACTAGAAGAAGAAATAGAAAGACAATGGAAATGGATTGATATCTTAGAAAAATCAAGTAATCCAAGCAATGTTGCCTCTCAAGCAATAAAAGAAAATAAATAAACATTTAATAATAAATTTTTAAATCTTTTTTGTTTTAAAATATAATAACTTTAAATAGTTAAACATAGATCTCATATAAGTATATCTTTATTCCCTCTGCTTTCCTAATTAAGAATGAGGTTAGGTGTGCGCTTTGAGCGATGAACCATCAAATCTATTAGATTTGGCAAACAAATTTTTAGCATCATTGGAGGAACCATTTGTCGGAAGACATGAAGAAGCATTAGTAATAACTCTGTCTCTTATAACAGGAGAACATGTAGTATTGATTGGAGAGCCTGGAACTGCAAAAAGTGCTATGGCTAGAAGATCAGCTGATTTATTGGAAGCAAAATATTTTAAATATCTCTTAACTAAATTTACAGAGCCTAGTGAACTCTTTGGACCTCTTGATATTGCAGGTTTAAGAAGAGGTATATATAAAAGAATTACTAAAAATAAATTACCGGAAGCAGAAATTGCATTTTTGGATGAGATATTTAATGCAAACAGTGCTGTTTTAAATAGTATTTTAAGTATAATGCAGGAGAGAATATTATATGATGGATATAATGAAATAAAAGTTCCTTTATGGACTTTGATGGGTGCCTCAAATAAAATCCCAGATGAACCAGAGTTGGAAGCTCTTTATGACAGATTTTTATTTAGACATAATGTAAAGCCTGTAGATGAAGAACATTGGGACGGGCTATTGGATGCTTCATGGAATATAGAGAAAGGGGTTTATTACCAGGCTAATAAAATAATGGAAATGAACAATATAAAATCTTTAAATTCAATGATATTTAAGGTAGATATATCTAATATTAAAAATAAATTATTGAAAATGTTTATAATATTAAGTGAAAAAGGATTGCAATTAAGTGATAGGAGAAAGGGTAAAATATTAAAGGCGATAGCAGCTCATGCATTGCTAGAAAAAAGATTCCAAGCAACGGAATCTGATTTGATTGTATTAAAGTATACAGTCCCAAAGAACTTTGAGGATTTTGAGAAAATAGAAACAATATTGATGGAAGAATTAAAAACTAAAGATAGAGTTATAAGAGAACTAGAAGAAATTTCAAGTAATATAAAGAATTCCAAAAGGGTTATACAGCAAATGCAATCATTTGATCCAAGGCTTTTAGAAATATACAAGGGTCTAAAAACAGCTAAATCCAAAGTTCAAAATCTAGTCCAAGATGTAGAAGATGAAGAAGTTAGGAAAAAGGCTGAGGAATTAAATGAGATGATAGATTCATTGTCTCAAGATATTATGATAAAATTGAATATGTGAGGAATTAAAAATGGAGGAAAATCAAAATAAAAAAATAAAGCAAAGCGTTTATAAAGAAATAGGCAATATAGATGAACTAAGATTTTATAGAGGAGAAAAAATACTTAATATTGCAAAAGAACTTTCTGGAAAGAATTTAGATCCTAGAATTTCTCCGTATTTAGGAATTGATTTATTCTATACATATTATTTCCCTATACCAAATATTGAAGAATTTTCTCCTGAAGATGATGAGGAAGATGCATTTAGGAGAACTGTTATATCTACCTTGTTAAAAACAGAATCCTCATGGAAAACTAAGATATACACATCTGCTGATAGTGTAACCAGCACAGTTGCAGCGGCATCATTTATTGAAAAACTAAACAAATTATTGCCACAAAATGAAGGTAAGAATAATGGTAAAGAAGGGGCTAATCAAAATGAGTCAGATAATGAAGGCGATACTTCTCAGGAATTACAAAATGCAATACAAAAAGCATCAGAATCTGCAATGAAAGATGCAGAAATGGCAAAAGAAGTTAAAATGTTAGCTGAAAAAATGGGTGCAGGCAGGGGTAGCATATTTTCTCTAGAAAGTTCGGCGGAAGAGATATTAAAATTGGCAAGAGAAACTGATGTGGCAAAAATATTGGAAAGGATAGAGGGTTTAAAATTAATTACAAATGCAAAAACAAAAAATGCAATAAATTATTCTAAGGGTTGGATTTCTGGTATTGAAATAGGTGGAGATATTGAGAGGGTGCACTATAGTCAATTAGCATTTCCAAGTATATTATTTTATGCTGAATTTGCAAATGATAGATTGCTATTATATGAAAAGAATTTACCATCAAACAAAGGGCCCATTTATGTATTGCTAGATAAAAGCGGAAGTATGGTAGGATCTAAAATAGATTGGGCTAGAGCTGTTACTGTAGCGTTATTTAAAAAAGCTATGGATGAAGGAAGGAACTTCTTTGTAAGATTTTTCGATTCAGTGCCCTATCAAGCTATGAATTTAAAGAGCAATGCAAATCCATCAGAAATATTAAATGTGCTATCATATTTGGCAAGGGTTAAGGCTGGAGGGGGAACTGATATAACAAGGGCTATTTCATCTGCTGTTGATGATATGGAAAAAACAAAAACGAGCAGTAAAGATAAGCCTAGCGATATTGTTCTAATAACAGATGGAGAAGATAGGCTAAGCCCAGAAATAATAAATAAATTGTTGAAAAAATCTAATTCAAGGTTACATTCCGTTATGATACAGGGTCATAACGCGTTTTTACAACAGGTTTCATATAGATATCTTTCCGTTAAGAAGCTTGAGCAAAAAGAAGCATTAGAGGTTGCAGATTTTACATAGGCTTTAAGATTATTTAAGGTCTTATGTTATAAGCTTCTTCTATATTATCAACATTAATTTTATATAAATATTCTTCATTTATGTTATATTTTTTTGAAAAGTATGTAATTTTTCTAGGCAGCTCCCAAGGATATACAACCTTTTTAAATGAGGGATTATCAGGAAAATCACTTTCTATCATAAAAATTGGTGGTAGATTATATAAAACGATATTTAAAACCTCATCAATTCCATATACTGTAGCTGAATATCCTAAACTATCGATTTCAGTTAGCATAGATGGTTTTGCGTGATGGAATACTATTTTCTTTTTATTTCTTATGTTTGCTTTATTAACACTATAATCAATAATTCTTACCGTATCGGTATCTGCGTTTTCTAGATGTAAATGGATCATACAATCATAATCTTTAGCGTATTCTAAAGCCTTTTCTAAAATTATTTGAGAAATTGCAACCCTTTCTGATTGAGTTTTGTAATGTTGTCTCCCTACTTCTCCAATACCAAAAAGCTTTCCCTCTTTACATAAGCTTGCCTCATATTCAATAACCTTTAATCCTAAATTTAATACACTACTTGGACTCATTTTTACCTTATCTATTAGAAAATCAATATCTTCTGGATGAAAGCCAGCTATACATGCTGTTTTAACTCCTATTTCATTAGATTTTTGGCATTCATTTATCTGATAATTTATCATTTTCTCATAGGAATCAAATCCGTTAAAATCATCAAAATAATCCCATGGAGATGAAGAAATATATGCAATGAACCAGCCATCGTTTGATTTGAATTTTTCTGATATTTTATAGCCTAATCCTTTGATAGGATTTATATGGGAGTGTGCATCTGCAAAGATCAATTAAATCACCATGTTTAATAATTAAGCTGTCTATTTATAGATTTCTAACTATAATTTTTGTATTATTAGGATTTTTATTCTTACTGGCCCCCAAATTTTCTATAGAGCTGTTTAATGCTTCTTTTGTAATTGTTAACCGGGGGGTTAACAATGAAGATTATTTTTTAAGAAGAAGCTTGTTCCAATGTTCTTAATAATAAGGAGGGAGCAAAAACAAAATCATTCAAAAAAACTTTTGTTTTTTGTTTTAATTTTATGTTTTTGGCCCCCAGGCCAAAATTTGTGAACCCGGGGGCCATTCCTATTCCAGGCTTCTATCTGTTATGCCGAATTCAACATCTTCTGGGTTTAACTCATTAACTATATAATCAAATGCCTTCTTAGGATCGGTATGAGATCCACAACTATAAACGTCAACTGTGGCAAATCTATATTCGGGCCATGTATGAATTGTTATGTGGCTTTCTAATACAATAGCCACTGCACTAACTCCTTCACCGATTTTCCATGCCTTAACATCTAAAATTGTCATATTACCTTCTTGACCAGCCTTGTTTAATAAATTAATTAAACCCTTTTCATCGCTTAATAAACTAATGTTTTTGCATCCCTTAATGTTTCCATAGATATGACGACCTACAACTTTTGGCTTTTTCTCATAGTCATCCTCTACTCTGTAGGCAGTCTGCATTTCTTACACCCCCCTATTTAAACCCTCTATAAATATATGCCCCAGCACTTTAAAATTTACCCCCCTCTTTATAACTATAATATTTATGGTCTAATTTTAGATGAGATTAAATTCACTTACCATAAATATTTATCTTTGAAAAATTAAAGGTTATCTCGTTAGTTGATGTTGTTCTTATTTTGTTTTTTGTTAAGACAAATTATATGATATGGCTTTCATGTATTTAATATATTATATTAATTTTTATTTTTACAGCTTGTGATTGTAATTTTTGATGATATATGTTGTTTTATGTATTTTAACATCTAAATCCTAATAATTCGCACCAAATTCTAAAAACTTGATATTATATCAACTACTTCATTTCATGAATAGCTAAAATTCTTAGTATAGAAATTTTAGATATTTAAAATTAATTTTATAAATAAATTCATCAATTATTCTGTTAAAAACTTGGAAAACATATAAAAAGCCCAAAAACTAACAATGATTAAAATGGAGCGGGGTAGGGCAGCCTGGTAGCCCGCGGGGCTCATAACCCCGAGGCCGGTGGTTCAAATCCACCCCCCGCTATATTTTAAATAACTTTTTATTTATGATATAAATAACACAGATGGATCAGAGAAAATTTTAAAGAAGTAAAACCATGTCTCTTTCATTGCTAACAAATTAAATGTGAAAAGTATAAATAAAGATTTTTTATTAAAAGATCCTTAAAGGATAATCCTAATGGAAAAATCAATAAATTAATAACAAATGTATTAAGTATTTATGGATTTTAATAGTTGTTATCATTAAACTAATATATTATGAGATCAAAGATTATGAGATCAAAGCTGAAAGAAATAAATTAAAAGAATTTATTATATAAAAAATAATTTAAATAATTTAAATTGCTTAGAAACTTAATCCTTAGCTGCTATTGCTTCTACTTCTATTTGAGCGTTTGCTGGCAAATCATTTACAAATATAACTGATCTGGAGGGATATTGACCTTTGAAGTATGTTGAATATATGTTATTAAATATTGAAAATTTAGAGGAGTCTTTCATAAACACTGTTACCTTAATTAGGTTTTCAAATGTTAAATTAGACGCCTCTAATATAGCCTTTATATTTTCTAATACTCTTCTTACTTGCTCTTCAAAATTATCGCTTACAATCTTTCCAGTTTTAGGATCTAATGGAACTTGACCTGAAATAAATAACAAACCATTATATGATATCGCCTGACTATAAGGTCCAATAGGTTTAGGTGCCTTATCAGTAAAAACTGCTTCCCTCATTATAATCCCCATATACTTTTAATAATCATGAATTAAAAAATTTTATTTAAATTACCTTTTATAAATTATTTTTAAATTTTTATGAACTGTTAATTTTCTTATAAAATTCAGATATTTCTGCAATATCTTTATTCCCTATTCCCAACGCATCTGATAATTTTAATATATCAGAAACATATTTTAATAGTGGAGAATATGTTACTCCATAATCATTTATGTATTCTAAAGTTTTTTCTGCAACATATTTACTCAATTTAACACTAAATATTTCTTTATAGCTATTATTTATCATCATTGGAAATCTTGATCTTAGTTGAATGGAATCTGCGCCTCCCATTGATAAGGCCTTAACTAATAAATCCTTATCAATTCTTAGTTTATCTGCTATTTGAGAAACTTCAGCTAAAAGAACTGTATTTGCTGTTAAAAGTAATGTGCTTATCAATTTTATTATGTTGGCATTTTCATTGCTTCCTAAATAGATGTATTCTCCCATATCTTTAAACAATTTATCAGATTTATCAACTAAATCTTTTCTTCCTCCAACATAAAATATTAATCTACCAGCCTCGGCGTCCGAGGGACCTCTTTCTATTTTTGCTGAAATATAATTTAATCCATTGTTATTAATGAAATTGATAACATCATTCAATTCATCATATCCCATTGTTGTCATATCAATAATTATCCCTTTATAATTAACTAATTCTTTTAGTGCTTCTATTACTTCCTTTCCAGTTGGTAACAATAATAAAATAAAATCAGAGTCCTTAGATTCTGAAATAGAGTTAAGAGGCTTAAAGCTCTTTAGGTTAGATAAAATTTTATAAGACGTAGGGTCTACATCATAACCTTCTACATCATATCCTTTATTTACAAGGTTTTTAGCAATACCCCTACCCATTCTTCCTAAACCAATAATACCGATCTTCATTTTTAGTGCCTCTTTTAGTTTTATTTTTATAGTAGAACATTAAATTTTTTTAAAATGGCTTGTATATAGTTTTAATAGAAAGCACATATTTTTAGGAGTTTTGATAAAGATTTCAGTTCCTCCATATTTCACTAATTCTTCAAATATCTACTTTGCTGAATTCCTCCCCACTCTAATGGATGAAGTTTCTGGCGAGAAATAAGAATGATATAAATTCATGAATTACTTAAATAATAAAGATAATAAACAAAAATCTTAAAGTCTTATAAGTAATATTCTTTATTTGTTGGAAAACATGTTTAATTTTCATACGTAATTTTAAACACGAAAGTTTTCTTTTGGTTAATATCATTTAGAAAAGAATTATTAATGAAATATATTTAAAAATCTCATGAAGTTTTTATTTATAAATAATCTTTATATATTTCTTCTACACATATTTTATCGGTGAGATATATGAGTTCATATGAAGATATTTTGAAACCAAGTAGTAGTGCGTTGATAGTTTGGGATGTTCAAAATATGTTAGTTCAAGGGATTTTTAATAGAGAAGAATTTATGAATTCTTTAAATAAATTAATTTCTTCTGCTAGATCTTCTAATGTACCAATATTTTATACCAAAATTACTCCTCTTCCAGATAGGTTCGAATCTCCAGCTAGAAAGTTTATCTTATCAAGGTGGGGCAGTAGAGGTTCATGGGGTCAAGATCCTTCTCTTTATGAATTGGCAGTAAAGCCAGAAAAGAACGAAATTGTGATAAATAAAAACACTGCAAGTATATTTGTAGGTACAAATTTTGAACTTATGGTAAGAAATGCTGGTATAACCACACTAGTCTTTACTGGAATAGCAACAGAAATTGGAGTCGAAAGCAGTGCTAGGGATGCATTCAATTTAGGCTTTTATCCAATAATTGCTGAAGACGCAGTTTCATCATATGATAAGGAAGCACATGAAAGATCTTTAGCTAATATGAGAAAGATGTTTATAGTTATGAAGTCTGAAGATATAATAAATTATTGGAAAAGGCTAAAGTAGGATAAATATGCTTTTATATATTAATTGTTAACTGGGGAGTTAACACTAACTAAATTGCTCTAACCTTTTTATAATTAGAATTATATTTATAGAGAGGTGATAAGCTTGAACGATCTAGAAAAGAAAGATACTAGAGAGTTGCTTGATATGGTTTATATAAGGCTAGAGCTCTTAGAAAAGGATGTTTCAGAAATGGCTAAGAGTGAAGGATCTAGAGGAAAATTAATTGCAATAAATGAATTAACCGAAGAAATAAGAGATATACTAAATATAATAAGAACTAAATGTTGATTATTTCTTTATTCTACTCGTTACGAAGTCCTCATAAGTGAAATCAGGTTCTTGTCCTGGTGCTAATAATCCTTTATTTCTCATAATTTCTCTAGTTAATAGCCAATAAACTAATGCTAAGCTCCTCCTACCTTTATTATTTGCTGGAATTATAAAATCAACATCTTCTATTTTATTATCAGTATCAGCTAATGCAACAACAGGTATTCCTATTTTACTTGCTTCTACCAATGCTTGTCTATCCGTTCTTGTATCTGTTATTATAATTGCATCGGGCTCCATATAATTATCTAGCTTAGGATTTGTGAATATACCTGGTATAACTCTTCCACTAATTGCTTTGCAACCTAATTTATCACACATTATAGTTATTGGTCTTTGCCCATAAATTCTTGTTGAAACAACTGCTATTTTCTTGGGGTCAAATGTTGATAAGAATCTACCCGCAATTCTTATTCTTTCATCTATTTTGTTTACATCAAGCAAATAAAAGCCATCTGGAAGTATTTTATAAACAAAGTTTCTCATGTATTTTGTGCATATCTGTGTTCCAAAAATAACTCCAGCTTTTTTATATGTATCTGATGAAACTAATAATTCCTTATTTTCTTCTTCACTCAAGAGCTAACACCCTTTTCCAATTCCTTAGCCCTTATAATTCTAGCTGTGCTATATTTTGAGATCTGTTCTATATAAGCCACACTAGTATAAAGAGTTCTTCTACAACAATACCTTTTTACTCCTAGATCATCCAAAACCTTTTCAGGATCTTCTCCAGCTTCTACTCTATTCTTAAAAGGTTCATATAAATGCCCAAGAGGGGCACCGCAAGTTAAACATCTAACAGGAGGTAACATAATTTTTCACCTATATGAAGTCTGCCAACCTCTTCTAGCTCCATATCTCATGTATTTCTCAGGCTCTGTTCTTCTGTAGTCTCCTGATAGCATTGATCTGTCATATTCTTCAAATATTTGCTTAATTCTCTCTGCTATCTCGTTTCTTTTTTGGCACTCTTCACTGTTATCATTGCATTTGAAATATGAGACCAAACCTCTCGCTATAGCGGTCCTTATTGCTGCTGCTTGACCCATAACTCCTCCTCCATTAACCTTAACTTCTATATCAATTAAGTTTCTAATTTCTTTGCCAACAAGCAATATTGGTTCCAAAATTTTTGTTTTTGCCATAACGTTAGGAATTATTTCAGCAGGGACTCCATTTACTTTTACTTTTCCATTTCCAGGTTTAATTATGGCTGTTGCAACAGCCTTTTTTCTTTTCCCTGTTGATATTATTACGTTTGCATTACTCAACAAAATTCACCTTCCAACCCATATTCTCTGCAATTACTTGCAAAGTTGTATACCTACCTCCTAATTTTTCTACACTAGCTTCCTGTACTTTTATAGCTTCCTTATTTTTATATTCTTTTGGAACACCAACATAAACAATTAATCTTTTTAATGCTTCTTCTCCTTTTTTATTATTTTTAGGCAACATACCTGAAACAGTCTTTTTAAATAATCTAGTAGGAGATCTAGCTCTCTTAGGTCTCCATTTATGAGAATAGTGCGTTTTAACGTTTAATATTGTGTCTTTGTAAAACTGAATTAATTTTGTCGGATCTCCGCTTACAGCTATTTTTTCCGAATTTAATACTACAACTTTCTTTCCTTCTAATAATAATTTTGCTACATGGCTTGCTAATCTACCTAATATTGTATTGCTACCATCAATTACTATTTCTTCCATTATTATCACCTCATATTAATATTTTAATACTCTTTCCCTCTGGATATGTTTTTAATGCTTCTTCTATGGTAATATAGTTACCTCCAGAGGATCTTATTTTTTCTATAGCTTCTTTGGAAAATGAAAAAGCTATTATAGTTACTTTTTTGTTTATCCTCCCTTCTCCCAAAACTTTTCCAGGTATCAATATTACATCATTATCATTGGCAAACCTATTTATTTTATTTAAGTTAACTGCAATTCTCCTTCTCTTAGGTCTTGATAATAATTCAGCAGCATATAACCATATCTTAGATTTGGTATTCTTATATTGCTTTCTCAAACTACTGATAGTATTAAGCAATATTTCATTTGTAACTTGTCTCCTCATGCATTACTCACCTTTTCTATTTTTTCTAACAGCTCCTCTACCCTCCTATCAAGGCTATTAGAGGCTTCTAAAATAATTTGCTGTGGCTCTAAAGATCCGTTAGATTCTACAGTTAATAATAACCTGCTGCTATCATATCTAACCTTTATTATATCTTTACAAGAACTTTCTTCACAATACCTTAATCCGCTTGTGTTTATGTTTGTTTTATATTCTATTGTTGTATTTTCTCTTGCTTTTAATGAGTTGGCAACTTCTTTATAATATGAAACACATTCTATACATTCATCAGTTGCTTTTTCGCCATTTATATCAACTAATGTAGTATATTGTAAAACAGATGCAGATGCAGGGCTCCATTTTCCATGCTCTTTTCCTCTACCAAGTCTAGCGTATGCAACTAAATGAATTCTTTGTCCGGGCGCTAAATAAACAATTGGGGTATCTGGATATGCAGGCTTTATGCTTGCATCAGAAAACTTCAAATCAGATGCCTTAACATAAATACCGCTTCCACTATCATTACTTAACTCCTTTTCAAGAACTATTTGTGTGTAACAATTTGTATCTGTTTCACTTTTTCCTGCACAATTTTCTGGTAAACCATATTTGTGAATAGCATCATCAGATTTCAATACTAGTAAACCTAATCTATGAGCTATTATTTCATCATAAACGCTTGTATCATTATCGTAAAAATAAACATAATCAACTGCCATGGTTGGTACATCCGATAAAACAAGCCTCCTTAAAGCATTGCCAAATGCTATTGGAAATCCTTCTAGATATACTGTGATTCTATTGTTATTGAAATCTAATATGTCAACACTTTTTTCCATTTTTGCCACCTAATCGTCTGCAAAATAATAAATAATACCGGGCTAATTAAATTTATATTAAAAAATGAATAAGATAAGGTTTAGACTCTTCTTCCTCTCCTTCCACCAGGTCTCCTTGTTGTATCATGAGGTATTGGAGTTACATCTTCTATTCTGCCTATAACAAATCCTGCTCTTGCTAAGGCTCTTATAGCAGATTGAGCTCCAGGTCCTGGAGTTTTTGGACCGTGGCCACCAGGGGCCCTAACTTTTATGTGTATAGCTGTTATCCCTCTATCCATGGATGTTTGGGCCGCCCTTATTGCAGCTATCATTGCTGCATATGGTTGTGGTTTTTCTCTATCTGCCTTTACAACCATACCTCCTGAGACTCTTGAAGAAGTTTCAGAACCAGTTAAGTCAGTTATGTGAATTATGGTATTATTAAAACTGCTATAAATATGCGCAATTCCCCATCTAAGTTCCCTAAATGCCATCATGACTCACCTTTTTCTTCTTGAGTTCCAACACTTTCAATACTTTTTTCCATAATCTCTTTAATTGGACTCCCAACAGCATATGTTATTTTATCCTCATCATCTCTTGTAACTAAATATCCAGGATTTGTAACCCTTTTACCATTAATAGCTATATGACCATGTGTTATGAATTGCCTTGCTTGATAAATGGTTTTAGCCATGCCTTTTTTAAAGACTATTGTTTGCAACCTTCTTTCTAAAACATTTTCAGATGTTAATCCTAAGATATCATCAAGACTTGAATCTTTATTTATTAAACCTAATTTGAACAATCTATCTAGAAGGCTTTTACTAGCTTCAGATCTTTGAGGCTCTGGCAACGCTAATAGGTGTCTAGCTTGATGTCTAACCTTTCTTATTATTGTCTCTGCTGTCCATAACTCTTTTTTGTTCCTTAATCCATATCTTCCAATTATTTTAATTTCTGTTTCTAGCCTGGACTTAATCCAGGGATGTCCAGGTCCTTCCCATCTCTTTCTACTGTTTTTGGGATCCCCCACTTGTCTCCACCTTCTCCTTCTTAACTCCTATGGTCATTCCCAACCTACCTGTTGTATGGGTCTTTTGCCCCCTAACCTTTAATCCTAATTTATGTCTAACTCCTCTCCACGAATTAACTTTTTGTTCTCTTTCTACATCTCTTCTAGCCACAAATATTAGCTCTGCTCCTATAAGATGTTTATCTAATCCTGTTTCATAATCTTTTCTTCTATTGTACATCCAATTAGGTAACTTTAGCTTTGTTAAATCGTTTAATACATCTTCTAAACTCTTTAATTCTTCATTGCTTAAATAACCAATCCTTTTCTTGGGATCTATACCCAAATGCCTAACAATTGCTAAAGCTGTTTGATAACCAATACCTTTGATTTTACTTAATCCTAATATTACATTTAGATTACCATTTATGTCAGTTTCTGCAATTCTTAGCACATATTTGAATTGTTCCTCTTTTTCTCCTTTAGTTGGCATTCAACATTCCCCGAAAATAAAAGATATTTAAACCTTTAATAGTTCTATGCACCAGCTTTAGCTCTTAGTTCTTTTATTTTTTCTACAACTTTCTTAATATCGTTTTCTGCTTCTCCACCTTCTACTATAGCAACGCTAGCTGCTCCAACCTCTATGTTTACTGCTTCTCCTAATTTTTTCTTGCTGGGAACATATACAAATGGTATTTTCTTTGCATCGCATAGTAATGGCAAGTGTGCAACTATTTCCGGTGGATCTACATCTGTTGCAATAACAACTAGCTTTGCATTTCCTCTTTCAACAGCCTTTGTTGTTTCATTTGTTCCTTTCTTTACTTTACCGCTTTCTTTTGCCTTACCAACTACTTTATACACTTCCTCAGCCAGATCCTCTGGCACCTCAAACAATACATAGCTTGGTTTCGACATGCTCATTCTCCTCCCCGATTGGGTCGTCATAAATATTGTTAACTGTTTAACTTTTAAATATAACGCACCCCTATAATTAATAGGTGTGAGATAGTGTGTCTAGATAATCTAGGTCCTGGTAGTAAAGCCCCAGATTTGGTTAACATGTTTGTAGAAATTCCAATGAATAGCAGCGTTAAATACGAGCTCGATGAAGAAACTTGTTTAGTTAAGGTTGATAGATTTTTATATACAAGCATGTCATATCCATTTAATTATGGATTTATTCCAGGAACAAAATCTGAAGATGGAGATCCAATAGATTTGTTATTAATAAGCAGGGAGCCTATAATGCCTGGTTCAATAATTGAAGCCAAGCCTATAGGGATGCTTATTATGCAAGATGAAGAAGGGCCTGATAGCAAAATAATAGCTGTTCCAAAAGAAAAGCTTGATCCAATTTATGGTTCATGGAACAACGTTAATGATATACCAGATTTCTTAAAGAAAAAGATTTCTCACTTCTTTGAACATTATAAAGAATTAGAACCTGGAAAATGGGTCAAAGTTACTGGTTGGGAAGGAGCGGATAAGGCAAAAGCAGAGATACTAAATGCAGTTAAGAGGGCAAAAGAAGAAAAAGCTTAATTTTTATAATTTGATAAATTTTTATAAAATTTTATTTTATTGTTATAATAATAACATTATTTAGATTTGATCCAGTTTGACCTGTTTTTATTAATAAATTTGCCTTATTTAAAACATAATAGCTGTTGTTATTTTTTAATTCCTTTTTTATATCAATTCCAAGAGATTTAATATAATCTATATCTTCCCCGGAAAGCAATGCACCAGCAGAATCTGTAGGCCCATCTATTCCATCTGTAGCAATAGCTAAGATAGCTGTCCTATTTTTATAATGAGTATTTTCGCTTATTTTTAATCCCCATGATAATGCCAATTCCATATTTCTACCACCAATTCCATTTCCTTTTACTGTAACGCTTGTTTCTCCTCCAAGAATAAAAGCAACAGGAGGGCTAATGGGTAGGCCTTTATTAATACAATCCAAGGTTATTGATGCTAAGGCATATCCCACTTCTCTTGATTCCCCTTCAATACGAGACGTTAATATAATAGTCTTATATCCCATATTGGAAAGCAAATTTGAAACGTGTCTAAGTATTAATTCATTATTTGCTATTATTTCATTCTTTATTTTTTCAAATACCTTATCACCAGGTTTTGGGGTTTCTCTTATATTTCCTTTAATCCCTTCCGATAATACATCTAATACAGATTTTGGTATTTTGTCATTTAAACCATAATTTAAAATAACATTAAATGCATCATTAAATGTTGTGGGATCAGGAACGGTTGGTCCTGAGGCTATTTGATCTAATACATCTCCTGGCACATCGCTTGCATATAATCCATATGCTTTTTTAGGATAAATATATGATGCAAGCCTTCCCCCTTTGATTTGAGATACATGCTTTCTAACTGTATTTATTTCTGATATACTTGCCCCAGAATCTAAAAGTAATTTATTTAAAACTTTAATATCATCTAAGGAAATTTTATTTAAGGGCTTTTCAACCAAAGAAGAACCTCCACCTGATATTAGAAATAAAAAGTTTGTTTTTTCATCACTTGTTTTAATCCATTCCATTATAGAATCCGCTGCCTTAATACTGTTCTCATCTGGTATTGGATGGCTTGACTCTATTACTTCAAAATTTCCTTTAGGTCTTTTACTTCCTTTGGGTATAACAACAACCCCACCTTCAATTTTGTTATCTAATATTTCAAGTGCTCCATCACTCATTGATGTAGAACCCTTACCAAATGAGATGATTATAACGTTATTTATGTTAATGTTTTTAAGGTATTCTTTAACATGTATTGATAAGTCAGATTTTACTAATATTTCATTAATCAAACCTTTTAAATCATCTTTTGGATTAGTCATTTTAATCCTCTTAATATTGTTTATAATAAAACTTTTAAACAATATACAAAAATCCTATTTGTTTTCAACAAAATATTCTATAAAAGGTATTATAATGCCTGGGGCAATAATGAATGCAATATATATTAACAATATTATAGATAAATTTAATGTTATGTAAGCTTGTACACCATTTATTGTAATTGGTCCTGCGCTTAATATGCCATTATTAAAATAGCTTAAAATAATTAACAAACCTAGTAAAGATGAGGTAGCCCTTAACAAGGGGTTATAAATTGTTCCCTTCATAATTCTTGCAACAACATCCAATCCTACGAACAAGCCTATATAAATATATATTTCAGAAGGAAGTAACGACGTTATTGCTGTAATTTGATTACTTAAGGTAGAGGAAATTAACGTTAATAAAAAAGGTAAGAGATAAATATAAACTATTGAGTATAAAATCCCTTCCAAAATACCAAGTAATATTTGTTTTATGATCCAATATATTTTTTTCTTATCCAACGTTATTCACTTCCGTTAAATTAAAGAAGTACATATTAGCAATTTTTCCAGCAAAGGTAAATTCATATTTTGTTGCATTTTCAAAGTAATAAATAGGTATGCATTTATTAATAGTTTCATTAGGTATTAAGTTTCCCGTAAATAATATATTATTGGAAGTACTTCCATTAAAATATTTCAATTTCAATAAAATTGATGCATTATAAATTTCTATTTCGTTATTATATTTAATATTAAATAATAATCCAGGGGTTCCATTACATGTTGTTTGTGTTTCTGTAATATTTAATGGATGTTGTGTAAAGCCTGAAATAAATTCATATAATGGATATACAGCGAGTCCAATCAAAATTAAACCGGCAATAATGGCTAAAATGCCAAGCTTCAATTAAATCCCCATCATTTAATTAATTCAACTCCTTTTGATAATATTGTGGAGGCAGCAGCAAGTGATATACCTAAGAATGCAACCTTAACTAATAAGATAACCAAGGCTTCTGCCGTAAATGATATTGGTACAGAATTTGATGAGCTGGAATTTAAAGGACCTAATAAATTAAGGAATCCTGGGTTCAAAAATGAAAGGTATGCTTCATAAAAAACAAAAACTAATAATATTACACCAATAGCAATCAATGCTATTCCAATGTATTTTGATGTTTTCTTATCATTTACATTTGTTTTCTTATCATTTACATTCTTCTCTAATTGAGGTTGATTTTCTTCTTTTGAAGACAAAATTTTCACCACTATATTTTATATTATTTAAGTTTAAATTCTTTCATTAAATATTCTAGGTTAAAATAATTAGATTTATATACATTGAATAAAAATTAATAATGTATAAATTTAACTATATAAGATAAATGGTAATAACTTTATTTGGGGGAAATAATGAGTTTTATAAAAAAAGCAAAGGCACTATTTAATATGACAAAACCAGCTCAAATGGGACTACTTTTAATAACAGTATATGGAGCATATTTTGCTGCTGGAACTTCAATAAATATAAGAAACTTATTATTATTGTTACCGGTAGGTATAGGAGGTATTGGTGGAGTAACTGCTCTTAATATGTATTTAGAAGTAGATATAGATTCTATAATGGCGAGAACTAGGAAGAGACCCTTGCCCTCAAAGCAGTTATCAAACACAGAAGCCATTGTTGGAATAATATTGCTTATTTTAATTGGAATTATAGCAGCTGATTTTATAAATAAATACGTTGTATTCGCTATAATAATGGGTCTTTTCTTTGATATAATTGGATATACAGAATTAACTAAGAGGACAACTGCAACAAACATTTTGTTTGGTGGAATAGCGGGGGCTATGCCTTCTTTGGGAGGTTGGGCAGCAGCAACAGGATATTATGGCATAGGAGGTATATTATTGGCATTGATAGTTTTGGCATGGATTCCCATGCATATTTGGTTTATTGTTTATTATAATATAGATGATTATAAAAATGCATCAATACCTATGCTTCCAGTAATTTCAAATGAAAAAACCTTTGGAAATATAGTTGTATTTTCAATAATATCTCTTGCTATATTATCATGGCTTTTTTACTTTTTAGAAGGAAGAGGTATGATTGCAGCTTCCTTATCAACAATATTAGTTATAATAGCATTATTAAAAATTAATAAATTCATGAGATATCCGTCAAAAAATAATGCATTATCTGTATTTAAATTTGCAAATTCTGTTATTGCTGTTGTATTTGTTTTAGCAAGATTCTTTTAGGTGATAATAATGAGTAATCTTTGTAAAGGAATATGGTTATATGTCTGCATTTTTTATTCAATCTCAGCATTCTTATTTACATTATCAATATTAACAATGCATGAGATTATGATATCTTCAGGAATATTTTTAATTTCATTAATTGAGCCAATAGTTTTCTTAAAAAGAAGAGACTATTATATTTATGCTACATTATCAATAATTTCTGTCCTATTTGTTTTAATTTCTCTAAAATATTTATCATTGATAATATTAGTTTTATCATTGATATACGTTACTCTTAAAGAATTTAAAGCAATAGTTTCTTCATCACTTTTAATAGCTTCAATGATAATATTCATGTTTCAGTCATTATTAATAGAAAAGATTTTATTTTTTGTCTTTTTATTATTATCAACTATTTCAATAGGATTTGTTACTAAAAGAGTACATGCATTCGTTATAGTAATAGTAGCTTTAATATCACTTTTTACATCGCCTCTTGTTGGATTAATATCATCATCAGTTGTTGCAGCTATAGCATCATTTTATTTTAGACAAGAAGAAAAGGTATGTCCATTTACAACTGATGCTGGATTAGCAGTTGGTGGAGGTTTTATTGCAGGGATAACAATAATATTATCAGCATTGTATGGTTGGAATTTAATAGTATCTTCCTTGCTTGTTTTAAGCGTTTTACTTTTATTGTCAGGCTCTATGAAACCAGAAACAGTTTTAACAAATAAATATGAAAATAATTAATAATAATTCCTTATATTAATAATTAAATTTTATTGATTTCTTTGGAAGAACTAGCCTAGCCCCATCATTATTTGTTATATATTGATTTGTATTAATATTATACAAAGTATAAGGCCTTCTAAGAGTATTAACTTCAATAAATGCATCTATTGCATTTTTAATAGCAACCTCTCTTGGTTTATTTCTTATCCTTGGCAATAATGATACACCTGGTTTTCTCCAATTAATGCAGGGCGTTAATGTACCATCAGCAAGCAATCTAACTCTCATGCAACCTGCACAAAAAATGGGGTTATTATATGATTTAACCATCTCTACTGTTGTTCCATCCGGCATAATATAAATAGGTCTATTATGTAATTTTCTATTTATGACTTTAGCCCCATTTTTGATTAGCATGTCTTCTATTAATGATAGCGGGTAGTGTAAACTATTAAATTGCCTTGAACCAGCATTTATTGGTTGCAATTCTATTAGCTGAAGTGTTACTTTCTTATCAGAAGCAAATTTTATTAATTCTATTACTTCATTATTATTTAATCCATTTACAATGGAAGCATTTATTTTAACTTTAAGATTATATTTTAAAGCTTCATCAAGACCATTCAATGCTTTTTCTAGGCCATCAACCCCTGTTATTTTATAATACGTTTCTCTATTTAGTGAATGTATTGATATGTTTACCCTATTTAAGCCAACATCCCTTAGTTTTTTAGCATAAAACTCTAAAAGATAACCATTTGTAGTCATAGATATATCAGAATTTTGGGCATATTTTCTTATGTTATGAACTATATCTACTATATCATTTCTAACTAATGGTTCTCCTCCTGTGAGCTTAAATCCTGTAATTCCTATTTTTGATGCTGCTTCTGCAACTATAGAATAATCTTCCGGTGTAAGTTCTGGAGGCATTGTACCTATTTTTTGTGGTTTACCTATAGGATCTCCTTCTAAATGACAAAATATGCAATTATAATTGCATTCTCTTGTTACAGCAATTCTTAAATTTTCTAAAGGTCTTCCATATGCGTCGATAAGCCTTTTTTCTAACATTCTTTGCTCCTCTTATATAATTTTATTTTCATCATTTTATTGATTCATGTTATATAAAGATAAAATAAATGTATATATATTTAATTTAGAGTCTACTATAAAAAAGAAATGTTAGATTTAAAAGACTATGTAAATAATGAGAAAATCATTATAAAAAGAGAGACAATTAATCATAATTAATCAAAGAATTATTTAGGTTTTAAAAAATATTATAAATAAACTTATATGACTATTAAGTGCAGGAAGAACTGATTTGGAGGATTGAAAAATGAAGGGAGGAATAATATCGATACTCTCGCCAAGTGAAGAAAGCGCGAAGCAAGCAGCTGAAAGATTGGGAAAGTTACAAGATAAAGGAGATCTAAATATTTATTATAGAAAACAAAATGATTATATTTTATCTACTATAACACCAACGCAATATCCATCATCTATAATAAATGCATCAATAGCCGCATCTCTTTCTAATAAAATAATTATTTTACTAAATGAAAATTTAGATTGGAAAGATGGCGAATTATTATTAATATCAAATTCTTCTGGTGTTAAATCAATAGCTATTCATAATAATGTTACATTAATTAAGAAACTAATAGGATCTTTTGATGCAAACAATATAGAAATCAGCTCAGATTATGAAAATGAACTAAGATATCAAGAACCTGAAGAAAGAAAGGAGGATTTCGTTTATATCGATAGAATATTTACTGTTAAAGGTGTTGGAGCTGTTATGTTAGGATTTACTTTTATGGATTTAGAAGTTCATGATAAACTCATTGCACTTCCTTCAATGCAACAAGTAGAAATAAAAAATATTCAAGTATTGGATGAAGATCAAACAAAAGTAGGGAGCGGAGTAAGGGTTGGCTTAGCTTTAAAAAATGTAAAGGCAGAAGATTTAAAGGATACCTATGCTTTAATACCTGAGGAAAAGAAAGTTGTTAAATCCTTAGAAGGGGATCTTATAAAATATCCATGGAGTGAAATCAAAGATAATAGTCAATACCATTTTATAGCTGGAGGTATAACAATAATGGGTCACTTAAAGCTAGATAAAAAAGCCAAGGTTGAATTAAATAAACCAATGCCATTAACAAAAAGAATTATGGTTGTTGATGTTAATTCAAAAATTGGTAAACCAAGAATTGTTGGATATCTCATTCTCTAATGCTGATGTACTATAAATGCTAAAATTTAACAGGACATTAATTAAATATTAACTCTCTTAGATAAAAATAAAAAGGGATTAGAAATGAGCTATGACTTAAAGAAGCCTGTTGATCCTGATGAAATAAATGATGAATTGGGAAAATTATTGGTAAATATTTCAAGACAAAGCGTTGAATATTATTTTAAAAATAAAAAGGTAATGGAATTGCCCAAAGATCTTCCTGAAATTTTATACAGACCTGGGGCTGCATTTACAACTATAGAAACTTATTACTCTAAGGAACAACATTCTTTAAGAGGATGTATTGGATTTATTGAACCAATAAAGCCTTTAATAAAGACTGTAATTGATGTTTCTATAGAAGCTGCATTTAATGATCCTAGGTTTGAACCAATGAACCCAGAAGAGCTTGACACAGTTACTTTTGAGGTATCTGTACTTTCAAAATTAGAAGAAGCACCTAAAGATAAGGAAGGTAGGATAAATTTTATAGTTATAGGGAGAGATGGATTGGTTGTAGAAAGGGGGTATTATAGGGGTTTGTTATTGCCTCAGGTACCAGTTGAAAATCTATGGGATAAAGAAACATTTTTATCAGAAACTTGCTTAAAAGCCGGATTATGGCCTGATTGTTGGCTAGATCCTAAAACAAAGGTCTATAGATATAGAGCTATGGCATGGAAGGAAGTAGAACCAAAGGGAAATATAGTTAGAAGGGATTTAGCCTTAGAATATGAATCTTTAATAAATAAAACTAGGTGAACTACCCTGCTCTTAAGGACGGAGCATCCCCACCTCGCGGTGAGGATTTCCTGCTTCTTAGAGCAACCTCGATCTCCCTACATCCACAGCGGAGGTTCCATCAAACGGAACCGTTTCGTTATATCCCGTGTGGAAGAGGAGTTATGGAGGGTCTGCTCTCCACAGGCTTAATCCCCAGTCCCTAGGGTATGACCCAGCACTTTCAGCCGAGGCCTTATATTTATTATTTTATTATTACCATAAAAACATTTCTATAAGGGGGCTATCCATCCCTCGCAGAAGGGGACTTCCGCCCCTTAATCTCCATAAGGTTAAAAAATTAAAATATTTTACATTAAAACATAATAAAAATCTTACCTTTTAAGGTCTGATTATAAAAAGAGATGTGGTTTTATTATAAAAATAAAAAGCTAAATTATTTAGATTTCAAACGCGTAGTTAATAGTGAATAAGGGAGAAATAATGGAAAATCTAAGATCAAGAATTGAAAAATACATAAATAATGTTGAAGAGGCATTAAAAGATTTAGACTCAAAGAAAAATTTATTGAATGAAAAAGGAATTAATATTGAGAATTTAATGGTTAATATGAAAGCCTATTTAGAAGACGCAAAGTATTTTTTAAAGGCAGATAAATTAGAAGATGCCTTAGTTTCTATTTCCTATTCAGAAGGCCTTATAGATTCATTGAAATTTATGAATTTAATAGAAGTAAAATGGCCTGAAAATCCAATAAAAGAAACAAGGGTATTTGTTGCTGGAACGTTTGATATATTACATCCAGGTCATGTGCATCTATTAAAATTTGCTTCTCAATTCGGAAAGGTTTTTGTTGTAATAGCTAGGGATATAAATGCATATAAAAATAAAGGAAGGCCAACAATTTTAGATGAAAACACAAGATTAGAAATGGTATCTTCTATAAAATATGTGTATAAAGCAATGCTAGGCGATGAAAATGATATTATAAAGCCTATTGAAATAATAAGGCCTGATATAATAGTGTTAGGCCCTGATCAATCTATTTCAGAAGAAAAGCTGGTATCTATAATAGAGGCTAGAATGAATTACAAACCAACAATAATTAGGTTTAAGGAAAAAGAAAGATTTTCAGGAGATTTAAGAGGGTCAAGCGATATTTTAATCAAAGGGTGTGAATATTTAGAAAAATATGGAAATGTTTATAAGAATAATAAGAACAAATAAGTTAGCAATTAACATTCACAAATAACGCTTTTTATCAAATTTTCTTTTATTTAAATTGTTTTCATAAATTGTATAAAAATTAAATAATAGATGTTTAATCCTTGATAAAAATTTATTTTAATAAATTTTTAATCTCCACCAAGTATTTCGCTAGGTTCAACTCCTATATCTATTTGAGTTATGAATTTTTCGAGTTCTCTAATGGTAACCATACATAAATAATATCCAGCATCATCAACTATAGGTAAATGCCTAAAACCATAATATGCCATTGTTTTAATAGCTTTTGAAGCACTCCATGAAGGATTTCCTATAATAGGATTTTTTGTCATAACGTCTTCTATAATAACTTCTTCTAATTTTTTATTCTTAACTAATACTTTATTTAAAAGATCCCTTTCAGTAAAAATTCCAATAATTTTTCCATGTTCATCTATTACTGCCACTGCTCCAATACCCGTTTCATTCATAACCTGTATAGCCTTACTCACATTATCTTTAGGATAAACTTTAGGTTGAAGGCCAGGACAAATTGTAATTATAGGTGGCCCTTCATTTTGCATATATATCACCATATTAATGTAGGAAGTAGAAGATATTATATGTTTAAATTACGATTGTTTATTATAAATAAACTTGGTATTCTTAATTTTCTCTTTATAGAATTTATTATGGAAAGAGTTAATATCTTAAAGAGAGAATTATTATTTTCCATGATATAAAAACTATATTAAAATATAAATTCAAAAATAAGAATGAAAAAGAAGGGAAAAGGAATGCATTGCGACCCAAAAAAGGAAGCTGCTAAAGGAGCTCTTGAGTTAATAAAAGAATTCATATCAAATTATGAAATAATAGGGCTAGGTACAGGCTCTACTACTCAAGCTTTTATTATGGAATCTAAGGAATTATTAAAAAATAAAAAATTAATTAGCTCTAGTAATTCCACATCATTATTTTTATCTTCTTTAGGCTTAGAAACAAAAGAATTCCCCCTTCTTAATTCAAACTATATTTATATAGATGGAGCAGATGAAGTTACTAAACAAGGATATATGATTAAAGGAAGAGGTGGGGCATTATTAGGAGAAAAGATTTTGGCATATTCTTCAAGTCTAAATATATTTGTAGTTTCTGAAGAAAAGCTAGTAAATAAGTTAGGAGAAAAAAGACCAGTACCTATAGAAGTAATACCTAAAGCCTATCCATATCTTTTAAATATTTTTAAAAGAAATAATTTAAGGTCTGAATTAAGGCAATGCAACGCTAAGGATGGCCCTATTATTAGCGATTGGGGAGGTTATATTATAGATGTTTATACTGGTCCTATGGATGATCCAAGGTATTATGATAACATGCTTAGATCATTTCCAGGTGTTGTAGAAACTGGTATATTTATGGGTTTATCAGATTATATAGTAATTGGAAAAGAAAGTTGTGGTTATGATGTCATTAGGATTAAAAGATAGCCTTTCGTTAAAAATCGATGAACAAACATATCAAGAGACTCCTGAGAAATGGGAGAAAAAAGTAAAAGAGGAAGGATTATCTAATAAATTTATTTTAATAAGTAAAGAACCCGAATTATGGGTTTTTTTAGGGGAACATGGAGATCATTTGATATTATCTAAAAATGATACTGCAATATATTGTAGTTGTAAAGGCTTTAGGATGGAAATAGAGAAAAAAAGTAATAAAGGGTGTACCCATGTATATGCCCTTAAGATAGCAAAGAAGTTTAATAAATTTAGAGACGTCTCAGCAAATATAAGCATAGAAGAACTTAATAAGATAATAGAACAAATTATGGAACTAGATTATAGCAGTTATTTAAGAACAATTTTAATTAAATATTCTAGTTAAAAATTTTAAATAAATCTGGCAAAAATTATAATTATTGCCACAGCAGCTGATATTATTATTAATGTAGTGGGAGATATTTCTATTTTACTTTCATAGTCCTCATAAAATGATATCAACCCAGCTGCAGTCATCGGAGAAGTCTGTTTCTTCTTTGAAGACCTCTTCTTAGGCTTAGTTGACATCGATGTTCACTCCACTTCTATATACTGTAAATTAGAGCTTTTAAACTAATGGTATTTAAGAGTAGAGATCCTCTTATATGGATTCTTATTGAGAAGTTTTTGGTTAAATCAGACAGTTATAATTGTTGATACGATACTAATCATATTCTATTTTTGCTCTTTATTATGTTTAAGTTGAAAGTTTCTTTATAATATCACCTAGAGACCCATTCAGTGAAGGTAATTTAAAGAAAAATCCATATTAATTTTTAAAAGAATATTTAAGGTTATTTTTCCTATAAAAAGGAAACGTATTATAATTAATGATAAGTTAGTTCTTTATTATAATATTTTCAATAAGAATTTCTTATTGCCCTTATCATATGATAAAGAGAAAGGGGATCTTTTTCAACTATTGTGCCATTAACAATGCCATCGGCTCCAGCTTTTATGGCCTCCTTAGCGCTCTCTGGACTATTTATTCCTCCACCAACAATCAGCAATCCATCATATTCTATTTGATCTAATGCTCTCCTAACTAATGATATTGTTTGAGGTGGTATTGGATAAGGCGCACCACTCCCTGCTTCTAAATAAATAATTTTAGCGCCCAACATTGCTCCGGCTAAAGAATAAGCTGCTGCAATATCACCTCTTTCATAAGGAATAGGCCTAGCCTTTCCAATATATCCAGCAGCACCACCATGACCTATTATTATATAGGCAGTAGGTATGGTTTCAAGGCCCATTCTTAATATTATAGGAGCTGCTTGGGCCTGAACCCCGCCAACATAATAGGGATCATCACTATTTAATAAAAGCATAAATAATACAGCATCTGCAGAAGAAGTTAATCCATTAATATTGCCTGGAAAAAGTATCACAGGCAAACCAGATTCTTTACAAGATTTTACAAGCTCTGTAAGATGGGGTTCATAAACTCCTAGAGAACCCCCTATTAGTATGGCATCAGATCCAGCTTCATATGCATTCAAAGATATTTTTTTAGCTATTTCTGGGTTTGTTTTATCTGGATCAATTAATGTAAGATGAATTTTATTGTCTTTATTTTTTAACAATCTTTTAAATGTCTTATCTTTCAATTTTTCACCCTAATCAATTAATATTATTCATTCAAGGGCCATTTTAAATTTGTTATATTTCACCTTCATCATCTACCTCTTCTTCCGTTTCAGCTTCCGTTTCACTCTCAGTTTTTTCACATTCGCTTAGTTTATTATCATAACTTAGATCTACTATTTTATTATATACATCAACTCTATCTAAAACCCTAGGAACCTTTAATTCACAATATAGATGGCAATTACCACATTTTGCGATAGCCATTTTTTCGTCTTCATTTCCTCCAATTTTAGCGAAATCTATGGTTAATGTAACAGATCCACATCTAGGGCATTGGAAATATCTGCTCGGATGTCTTGGCTTCTTTGGTTTTAGTGATTTCTTCCTCCTTCTTCTTGCCACCAATGGCACCTCTTATGACTTTACAAAAAATAATGTGAAATTCACAGTTTAAATGTCTGTTCTTCTTTTAAATCTAAAAATCTGATTATTTATATTTTTATTATAATGAATTTTCCAATAGGTTAATCAGAATTTTTTCATCAATGTTTGTTCCATATAATCTATTTTTGAGTCTATCAACTACTACTGGATTAGCAAAGGCCCTTCTTATCGATTCTCTTAACATATCACGCCCAAATCCATAATCACTTAACTTTTTATTAAATCCAACAGAGCTATGGAACTCTATTAATGTTTTGGTAATTAAAGAATCATCAGAATTAGGCTTTATATTTGGATTTAATATTTTTAAAATCTTTGTGGATTCATTTGGAGAAGATTTGTGTATTAAAGGAGCTAATAATGGTCCTATTAAGGCTAAACCACATCCATGAGGCAAAGAAGGAACTAATCCACTCATAATATTTTCTAATGCATGTATTATATTTGTTGGACTTAAATCTATAGAAACACCGGCTAGCATTGATGCATATAATAAATAGTACCTTGGATTTATATCATCTAGTTTTTGTATAGCTAAAGGTAAGTTTTCTTTAATTTGATTTACTACCTCAAGGGATAGCATATGAACTAAAGGAGGACTATTTGATGTTGTAGAGGATTCGTATGCATGATAAAACGCATCGAATGTAGTACATAACACTTCTTCTTTTGGCATAGATAATGTATATTTTGGATCATCAAAGGCAGCTTTAGGATAACAAATAGCGTTACCTAGCTTATCACCTCTTTCTGTATCAGTTGTATTTGCATATCTATTAGCTTCAGAACCAGTTCCATGAGTTAAGTTAATAGCATATATTGGTATAATTTTTTCTACCTTTCTTTTTCCATATAGGTAATCAACTGTTTTGCCTCCATTAGCTGCCGTTGCTGCGCCCAGTTTTGCAGTATCAATAACGCTCCCTCCTCCAATAGCTATTATTGCATTTGGATTGTAGGAAATTATCATTTTAGCAAGTTCATCAGCTTGTGAAGATAAAGGATTTGGAGAAACATTATCGAATATATAATAGGAAACCCCATTTTCTTTTAATATTTTAATTGTATCATCTAAGGCGCCGCTTAACTTCGCTGACATCTTTCCAGTTACTATAATAACTTTCATATTATCTTTTAGATAATTTTTTAACTCTTGTATTGATGAAGGACCAAAGTTTATCTCATCATTATTGTATATCCATTTAAACTTTATCATTTTCTCCCCGAAGTTAAGTTACGTTTGACACTTATCTATATTTGTTTAAAAAGTATTAATATGCTAAATTTTAAATGTTTAATTTAAAAACCCTAAGAATGTTCTATAATTCGTGAGGGCGGCGGTAGTCTAGCCTGGATTAGGACGCTGGCCCGCCACGCCAGAGGTCCCGGGTTCAAATCCCGGCCGCCGCATTTTACTATCAAAAGCTTTAGATGAAATTTATTATAATGGATCTATAAATAAAATAATTTAAAATAATTAAAAAATAATTAATTTAATGTCTCGCTAAACCTATTAGTATACCAATTATGAAACCAAGAAGTATTGGACCCATAGTTAGTAGACCTAATGTAAACATAAGATTTCTTAATAATGGCTCTAAGCTTATTGCTTGTGATTGTAGTGTAGAAATTGTTTTACTTAGGCTTCCTCCAAAACTCCAAGCATTTAATATAACTCCAATTATAACTATAACAATAAATGCTATTATATATTTCAAAATTTTAATTGAAACATAACCTAATCCTAGCCCTAGGAAAAATTCTATTAGCAATGTTACTAGTTCATAAGGGTTATGTAAAGCATTAAAAAACATCTGAGTTGTTGAAGCATTTGTTACTGTTATTGTTGATAAAAATTCTATCATCTAATTCACCGCATATTTATTACAGAGTAAAGTATATAAGGCTGATAACATATTTTTTAAAAAAATAAACTATTAAATATAAACAAATTTATGGTTTAATATAAGCAAATCCTAACTTTTCTAGTTTAGCAATTGTAAATACTCCAGAGGGAGTTATTTCACATTCATCTATTAATTCCTCCTTAGTTATTTTAAGTGATTTCATAGATTTTTCACATATCAAAACCTTTACTCCTTTTTCTTTTAAATTTTTAATAAATTCCAATGTATTTTTGTTAATATTATTTTTTAAAAACAATAAAGGTGCTTTGTAATTAGCCAATAAAATGATCTCATACGTATAGTTTTCTGCATTTGCCTCTTCAATAAAGTTTCTTATGTTATTAAGAGATAGTATTAATGTTTCTTCATCATTTCTATCTATATGAAATAAAACCTTTATTTTCTCAATCATAGATCCCCCATAATCTGAGTTCCTCTCCTCCCTAAAAGATTATTACCCATTAATTTGAGTTTTCATGTCTTATATGAAATAAATATGGTAAAAGAAATAGGTAATTTAATACCAACAGATGTTGTTGATGATAATGAAATTTATGTAATTAGCAAAACAGGATTCGATATATTAGTTTATACTGATACAAATGTAGAATATAATGCAAAGGAGAAAGAATACGATATATACTTAATTTCTGAACAAATTGCACCTAGATTAATAAGTAACTCTGCAGCATGTGTAATCAAAATATAGTCAATAATTTGTTTACGTAATAAATTTAGTTTTTAGTGTTTTGATTATTATAACTTTCTATTTAATTATATATGTTCAAATTTAATTTAGATATTGGTTAGGATCTAAAATATTATAAATATTATAAATTTATGTTCAAATTATTTTATATGAATTTTCGATGGAAAGCAAAATACTTCAATGTTTTTCTTTTTATTTGAGAAAGATTTGCTAAGTTTTAGTAATTAGAATTTTAATTTTTAATAATAGTTTAAAATGGTGAGTCATTTCTTAAGTAATTCTATGAAAATACAAATCATGGAGGGAACAATCTTTCAGGGAGGAGAGAAGGTCAGAGGCCGAACTTGTAAAAACTACTGTATAGCTTCGTTGTTATTTCCACAGCTTTCCTCATATTGTCCATTTTTACTATATTTGGAATTTAAATTTCATGCTATCGCTCAAGCCCTTAACAAGTGAGTTGTTGTATTATAAATAATATAATGCTATAATTAAATAACTTATAAAAATTTTATATAGAGAAATGATTAGTGATTTTTATTATTTATTTTTAAATACATTTTATTTCCATATATATATTTAAAGCCCTAAACAATAATATATGAAACGGTGTGAACATGTATGACAAAGAATTTGCAGAGAAAATCAGTGAATGGAAAGAAATAGAAGAAAACCATTCAAAATCTCACAAAGAAACTATGGATAAGGTAAAATCGCCAATATTAAGATTAATATTAACTGTTATTTCTTTAGATTCATATAAACATAGTTTAATTTATGAAATCATAGAAGATACGATAAAAGAAAATAAATATAATATTCTATTAAAGGAAGAATCTGAAGAAGTTTTAAAAGAGCTTAAGAATCATATAATGGAAGAAAGAGAGGCAATAAAATTTTTAACTAACTTCTTAAATTCAAACAATGATTTTGTTAGATTTGCATTAAAGCTTATCTATAAGGATGAGTTATTACATCATGTATTACTTCATGATGCATTTAATGCATTAATTAATTCAAATGACGAATCTTTTAAAGAACTCTATGAATCAATCGATAAATGGTTAAAATGTGATGGTTAACCACTTTATTATAAAAATCAATAATAATTTAGAATTAAATTTAATAATACTGAAGTTTGCTTTATATGATAACATAGTTATACTTTCTATATAATTTTAGGTCTGATATATTTAATTATTAGCTATTTGAATAATGATGTTTATAATTATTATGAATTTATATGTAATTATCAAGAAAATGCATTCGTTTTATATTTTTTCTATCATCGTGTAATGGATTTATTATGACAATAAATGAATTGTAATTGCCATAGGAAAATTCTACATAACCTTCTTCTTTAGCCTTCTCATACATTTCTAATGTTCCCCTATCCTCCTCATCATAAATATTTTTCTTTGATAAACCTGGAATAGCTAAAACTGCCGTTAACGGATTATATTCATATGAATATGCCATTATCTTAAATCTACCTGCCGTAATATAGCTAGGAGACATCGAATATTTACATTCAATTATAATGTGTTTTTCATTTAATGATGAGATGCTCTGTAATAGAGAAATGTCTGGTCTTCCTTTAAATTTTTCTATTTTGCTTTCGCTAAAATTATCTACCATCTTTAAATTAGATGATTGTAAAGATTTATTAAAATATATTTTTAGATCATCTAATTCTATTATACCGTCATCATTAACTCTTTTAATTATTTTTCCCTTGCTTTCCAAGTATTTTATAACTATATAAAGTAAGTATAGCTCATATAGCTTGCTTTCAGTCATATACAAAACTTTTCTTAAATTTTCTTTGCTAGAATCTTTAAGCATTTCAGCGCTGACTTTAATAACATTTAAACTTTTTAATAGTCTATAAGACATAAATGCACGTTTTAGCCACTCTGGATCAGTATATATTTCATCTCTATAATATCCTTTGGGAAAATATTTGGACACTCTTTTAATCTTGGATAAATTATCTTTAAATTCATTAATAAAATCAAAATATTTTATTTCTTGTATAGATGGGTCTTGTATAGATCTCATTTGCTCATAATAATATGAAGCAATTTTTCTTGATTTTCTTATAATATAACCTAGTATTGAATATTCTGGTGCATTTAATCCTTCTCTATAAGTATAATAAGCAAAAAGGCCTTGTGGTAAAGAATTCATTGTATGATCAATGCTAATTTCTCCAAATATATCCTTATCATATTCTACTTTTAACTCTCTATAAGTTATTTTCTCTTTTCTTGCTTTTTCAGCTATACTAATAAGATCCCTTATAATAAGATTAGCAATAGATGATTGCAAATATAATAAAGAATATTTATCAATATTAACCGGGTTTTCTCCTATAAGCTTCTCATATATCTTTACAATATTCAATTTTTTCTGATATCTTATATAATATTTCCCTACTTTTCTTATTAATTCCTTGCTCATCCTTTTCTTATAATTTGATCTTTGCTTATTGATTATCAATGTTTACACCTTAACTGTCTATGGTCCTTTTTGGCACTCCTCTATTTTATTTTTAATAAAATTAATTTTGCTAGAATTTATTGTACCAATAGTAGATAATAAATAAGCTATGAACTTATCATAATTGCAATCAGATAACTTCAAAGAATCTAAAACAGATGAAAGAGGTATCGGAATCTTTTTATCTTTATTTTTATTCTTTTCAAAACAATTTAATAAATTTTTTATCTTATCTTTATCTATGCAATCTTTATTGTTTTTACTATAATTATCAACAATATTATCTAATGCTTTCGGCTTAAAATCAAACCTAATAAATCTTCTTGTTATGGCCTCACCAACATAAAACAGATTCCTTACATCAGTGAGGTTCATTGTAGCTATAAACCTTATTTTCTTTAATGGATCATTCTTAAACTTTTCGTAATTTGTTAAAAATTTTTCTGCCTCTTCATCTTTTTCATAATAATTTCTAATTTCCTCTATAAGCTCTCTTGTTATTTCCCAATTTTCTGGTAAAGGAGAATTAATTATGGTTAGAAATTCTCCAAATGCTTTATCAATATCTGCTCTGTTTATTTCATCTATTATAACAACATGATACCTATCATTACTATTAATTATTTCTGATGCCTTGTTATAGGCCCTTATTAATATACCTGATTTCCAAAAAATTTTACCATCAGAAGATAGTGTTTCGCCACCTATTACATTTCTTCTAAACCATAAAGAATTAGCTGTATATATCGATACCTCATTTCTTTTTGTTATTATTTTTGCTAAATCTTTAGCAATGGTTGTTTTAAATGTGCCAGGATCTCCTACAAATAAAAGGTTTCCTTTTTTAATAGAATTAATTAGCATATTTAATTTGTCTTCATTAGATTTACCTATTTCAGATATTTCAATTAAATTTAAAATTTCTTTTAGATTATTTTCTATTTCCTTAATTTTCTCTTCTTCAATTTCATTAATTAATGATTCATTTTGTTGTGAAATTGAAGGATTTTCTGAAAACGAAGAATATAAGGATTTATTAATTGCTTTATTATATAAATCTTGGTAAAAAGTCAAGGTGTTTTTTACTTCTTGATTATCAAATTTCTCTTTTATATAATCCTTAACTTGATTATTATACTCATTATAGCAAGTATTAGATATAGGTATTAGTTTTAAATCACTTCCCAATTCTCCATATAGATTTATCTTTTTAAAATCTTCATTTTTATCAATGTGTTCCTTTATATCTTTTATTGTCTTACTATTTAAATAAAGCACTTTTATTCTGAATCGTATTTTAAAATAACCGTTTTCTTCTTTCCATCCTATAAAATTCCTGTAATAGTCATAATTAATATCAGTCACTATACCAAAACCTATATAGCCATAGTTATTTTTTGAACTACCTTCTGTGACATAAAATAGAGAAAATAATGGTTTTTCTAGTTTAATTTCATTGCTTTCACCATTTTTATTTAAAAACTGATTTCTATACTTTTCAATCAATGATTTAAATTCGATACCTGTTTCTTTGTCTGTTCCTTTATTACCACTACCTGTATCACCCCATAAAGTGAAACCTATTTCTCCTTTAATGGAATATCTAATTGATTCCATCCAATGATCGTAGTGTCCTGGAAAGGCGCAAAATAGAAATTTGTTGTTTTCGACATACTCTTTTAATTTGTTAATTGTATTATTTATATCATAATTATAATCTAATAAAAATTCAAAACCTTTTCTTGGCTTTAACCATTGGCCATACATTCCTTGCACCCTTCGAAATTTTTAGCTAAATAATTTATAGATATCCACCTTAGTGAACCGCTCAGCCTTTCTATACGGATCACCCTCGCGATGAGGATCTCCTTTTCATAGAACAACCCTGATCCCTCTACACTACAGTGGAGGTTCCATCTAACGGAACCATTCAATTATGTTCCATTTAATAAGTTGTTGTTTGTCTATAAAAATCTTTCTACAAGGAACTATCCATTTCTCCCTCATGGAAAAGACCTTTCATCCCTTTAACCTTAATAGAGTTAAAAAAAGATAAATTTTCATTAAAAATGAAAAAGTATTATGTAGTATAATAATAAAAAATGATAAATGTAAACATATTATTAGAATTATTAGTATCATAAAATTAATCCCATTATATAATTTATGCTATTGAATTATTGTTAACCTGGGGGTTAACAATGCTATAATATAATAAAAATAATATGAAGGAAATTCATAGAATAATATAATAAGTAATTTAAGCTTAATAATCTGTTAATATATAGATAATAGTAAAATAAGTGAAAACATAAGGTATTGCAAAGTATGGCTTTAAATATATTAAATACAATTTTATGATTTATAAATTCGATATTATAAACATAGCATTTGATTAGCTTCCCCATTCTTTTTTATATAATTATTGTTTAAACTTGTATCATCAAATACAACAGGATTACTTTCTAAATTTATGACATAATCTCTTTCGATATATTCATTTAAATTATCAATAGAATTCATAATAAAATTATATGAGATTTAATCTGCAATAATTGCTAGCTAAGTTCTATTATTTTTAATTTTTTACTTTTATCATTTATTTCAATATTTTTTAGAATAACAACATTAAATGATATAATAAAATATTTATAATAATACATAAAACAAGCACAGGTATTATAATTAGTTAAAAAGTAATAAAGATTTAAATGATCAAAGTTTTCTTTCGTATCATTAGCATCAATTCTAACTTCTTTCAATAAAATTTCTAAAAATTATTTCATAAAATTATCAAATTATTCATTTATTTCATTTGTAGAAGACTTTATTCTGTTAATTACATGTAAAAGAAATTTTTCTTCAAAGAAACTTTTTAATTTATCGATTTCTATTATATATTTAACTTGCAATAAAGCAGTTTGCTCCTAAAATAGAAATGAAGGAAATAAGAAATGAGTTCATATATGGTAGAGAATCTAAAATACCTGTTCGCATTTATATTCCAAAAATTGTTGAAACACAAGGAATTCTAATTTATTTACATGGTGGAGGCTTTGTTTGGGGATCTAGCGATTCCTATGATCATGTATTGAGATATTTAGCAAATGAATGTAAATGCAAGGTAGCATCAATTGATTATAGATTAGCACCATAAGTTTCTAGCTGCAGTTATTGATACATTTGATTCAGTTAAGTATTTTTATGAAAAAATGTTGCAATAGCAGGAGAACGCATTAGTAGAAACTTATTACTTCCCCTACCAGCGAGACTTTCATTTATTGTAATAAAATATAATTTTTATATCTAATTTATAAGTTTAGGTTTATAATTTATTATTGGGAGCTAGAAATGAGCAATTTAGAGGTTAATCGAAATATAAAATTAGATGAATTAATGAGCAACATTGCTTTAATAACCGATAAGGTTGTTCAAATTGTTTTAGACTTATCTAATTCCCTGCTAATTCCTACCATGAATATGTTTAAGACAATTGCCAATACTCTTCAATCTCAAGATTTTATATCTCAAAATCCTGCATTACAAGAAAATATTAAAAATCTTGTAAAAACTCAAGAAAATCTTTTAAATTCACTTATTGGATTTTCAAATTATGTTTCAAATGTTTTAAGCAATTTAATAAATAATTTTATGGCATCCTTTGATCAAAATAGTATAATAACTTATTTTAACAAATTTATAAACTATGTTAAGGAAATAATATCAAGAGTTCTAGGCATATTAAAACAAATTTTTAATATTCAATTCCTAGACGCATTATTAAAATTTGTTGAGACTTTTATGAATAACTTATCTTCAAATATTAATAAAATATCTAATAGTGGTGGAAGCATTTCTGATATGCTAAAATTAATGCTTGATCAAGACTTTATTGCTTTTATAAACATAATATCACCAATAGCTAAGGCATTGGGCCAATCAATGAGGTCGATAAATATAGAAAAACAAGAAAATAATCAAAAAGTTAGTGATAATTCTAAGTCTTAATACTTAATTTAAAATAAGTAGTCTCTAAAAAATATTGTGGTATATGTTTATAAAGCATAATATCTACAAAATACTGGGAAGCGTTTCATGATAAAAGATATTAAAAGGGCCTTAATGATAACATTAACATCACCAGTAAAACCTGGTTCTATTCATAGATTTATGCCAGAAATAGAATTTGAAGAAAGAATTGTAGAGGCATTAGAAGTCTTTGATATTATGGACGAAGCGTATAGAAGAGGAAAGGAATTAGCTCTAGGAAATATAGATTCTAGATCCTTAGGATTAGGGCATTTAATATCTTCTGCTTATAAGAATGCCTTTGATTCTATAAACGAAAGACCATTACCGGGACTTGATGCAGCTGCTATAGTTTTATCATCAATTGATGGGTATTCTGAAGGGATAAAACAGAACGTTATTAATGGTATAAATTCTTTTTTATCAAGGATATTATATAAAGGAAAGCCTAGAGATGCAGTTGAATTTGTAGAATCTTTAGAAGATTTAGGATTATCGAATTATATTAATTTGCTTGAAAGGTCAGGCATTACCAAAGAGTCAATAGAGTACGAAGAAAGATCTCTAGGGGATGTATTTGAAATTTTATCAAAAATAGATTCAGGTTTTTTGCTTAATTTAAAACATTATAGTAATTTGTTGAAGTTTTCAAAGATGTTGATGAACTCTAAAAACGTTATACAAGCAGCTTTAAAGTCATATGTTTATATAGGGAAGGATTTATTTAAAATAGAAGAATTTTCGGATCTAGATATAAATGATCCAAACATTTTAAGCAAATTGCTCTCAAAAGATAAGTTATTAAAGAGAAATAGGGAAGATTTAAATGCAATTTTGGGAGGTGTTTTAATTATCCTCTATTTTTCATTAAATAATGAAAATCCTTTAAAATTATTTTAACAAAATTAAATACAAAAATACAATATATGAGAATAAAATTTTTAATATATCAAAAATAATTATATTAGATAAACGTTAAATATTAGTATATAAGACCCCACAGCAAATTAAGATTTGGAGGATTAAAGTTGGCAGCGCTAGAAAAAATTAAAGAATATTTGTCAGCATGGAAAAGGATAATATTGCTATCGAGAAGACCTGACGAAGAAGAGTTTAATCTCTTAACAAGGCTAAGTTTATTAGGCTTTGTTATAGTAGGAGCTATAGGATATATAATACATTTGATTTATGTATTATTGATTGCATAAGGTGATTTGCTTGTCAATTAGCAATCAAACACAAAAAAATAAAATATATGCTATTTCAGTAGTTGGGGGATATGAAGAAAAAATAGCTCTTATTTTTGCTGAAAGAGCTCAATCTTTGAAATTAGATATAAAGAGTATTGTCTACTCAGAGGATTTAAAAGGCACTGTTATAGTAGAAATAGGAGATCCTAAGGACTTATTTTATTTGATAAGAGGAATAAAGAATGTTAAAAGAAGAAGACCTATAGCTATAAGCTTACAAGATGTAATTAAGTTATTGAAGCCTCCAACAGCATTACCAACAATAGCTAAAGGACAATTAATAGAAGTAATTGGAGGTCCTTTCAAAGGTATGAAAGGGAGAATTGTGGAAGTATATGCAACTAGAAATGAGGCTGATATAACTTTATTAGAAGGCGATTCAAAAATAGTTGTTACAATACCTACAGAATATATAAAGGTTACCGAAGAAAAGTAATTTCAGCTAAGGTTAAAAGTAATGATTTTATCTTTTTGTATGATATAATTATAATATAGGAAACATTAAAATTTTGAATATAAGCCAAGTATTCATTCTCTTAACAAGAGACCCCGTCAATGAGGGCAGGGTAATTTACAATACTGAAGAATTAAACTTAAGATCAAATTGTAATTTCTATATAAAGCATTATGCATGGTCAATAAAAACTTTTCTATGGAGAATTGGCTAATCCTAAGGAAGCCCCTTGCTAATGTATTTGTTGTGTTCATGATGAATAAAAATAATACTTTAATTTTGATAAATGATTATCAATTAATATATGCAAAAGGTCTTTAAACGTAGAATATAACAAAAATTAACTGAGGTTTGATAGAAATGGCAATTTCATATGAACAAGGAACTGCATTAGGAATAAAAGCAAAAGATGGAGTAGTTCTTGCAACAGATAAAAGGATGTCCTACGGAAGCTTTATAATGAGCAGAAACGCAAAAAAAGTATATTTACTAAACGATAGAGTAGGCATTGCATTAACAGGACTTTATGCTGATGTTAGCGGTTTAGTAAGAATTATGAATGCGGAAATAAGCTATTATGAAACAACAAATGAAACTACAATGAGCCTTTATGCTATATCTAAATTATTCTCGAATATATTATATTCATATAAGATGCTTCCATTTCTAATTGAATCAATAATTGGTGGATTAGACAGAGATGGTAAACCAAAGATATATACACTTGATGCTTTAGGTTCAGTAACTGAAGATAAATATATGGCAGTAGGAAGTGGGGGGACAACAGCTTTAGGAGTATTAGAATACTCATATAATGATAATTTAACAATTGATGAGGCAGAAAAAATTGCCATAACAGCGCTGAAAACTACTATGGAAAGAGATTCCTCATCAGGTGATGGAATAGATCTACTCATAATTAAATCAGAAGGCAAACCATTAGAAAAATCATATAAATTAAAAGTAGTAGAAGAAGGTCAATAATATAAAAATGATTAAAGATGATAATAATTGTGTTGGAATTAGGGAAAATTTTAATGTTTCCATTGCTATAAATGATCAAATTTTGTTTAGTAAAAAAATTAATTTAAATGATTTTATAAATATAAGAGATATAGAAAATAAGGTTATTGCAGCAGTAGATGCATCTTATACGAAAAATGATTTAGGTATTGGAGTTGCCATAGCTTTTGAATATCCTAGTTATAATATAATCGATTGCGAATTAATAGCAAGGAAAGTGTGCATACCATACATACCTGGGCTCTTGGCATTTAGGGAAATGTATTTAATTTCTACTCCTTTATTAAAGTTATTAAAAAAAGTAAAACCCCAAGTTTTGTTTGTAGATGGCCATGGATATGCACATCCCAGATTTGCAGGGATAGCAACTCATATAGGAATAGTATTTGATATACCAACAATTGGGATAGCCAAAAAGAAACTTGTTGGAGAAGAAGTAGTTGAAAACAATGAATTATATTTAAGGTTTAAAGATCGTTTAGTTTCAAAAATATTGTTGATAAATAATAAAAAAATTTATGTAAGTCCAGGAAATAAGATATCCTTAGAAAATAGCTTTAATATAACTAAATTGATGATAGGTAAATTCAATTTGCCAATACCTATATATTTGGCAGACAAATTATCAAAGATAGCAAAAAGGAACCTTGAGGTATCTTATTTGGATAGTTCTAACATATTTTCTATAAATAACAATTTAAGCAATCTATGTAAAAAATTGATAAATAAAATAAAATAAAAAATTATTTTATTAAACTTGTTTTTTGTTTTTCTAAAAGCTTTCTAGCTCCATTAGTATGAGATTCTATTGTTATATCAGTATTATTGTCTTTTATTATTAGAACTTCATCTATTATTCTTCTTCCACAAACTGGACATCTATAATATCTTGTTATTTTTGTTGATCTACCATTATTATTTGATGTTTTTTCTGTTTCAGATAGATAATCCATGGGAACTTTACATCTAGGACATAGTATTTCTGTTCTTACTTCTTTTATCATGATTTTCACCTTATATTTTGTTTATTAGTAGTTTTTAGAGTCCACACTATTTTTGCTTTCTCTACACTTTGCTAATTACTGTCCAGACCTTATAAAATATAAAGGATTTTATGATATAGAGAAAAGTTAATATATTAGTCCTATTTTTATAAGAATTAAACTTCTATATCATGTATTCCAACTTCTTTAGCTCCCATGCTGGTTATTTTGGCTAGTCTTCCATTCCAAGCCTCCTCTATGTTTCTTGCTCCGGCATAGCCTAGAGATGCTTGAAGGCCTAAGGCCATTTCACTTATTGCATTGATTGCACTACCACAATATTCTACTAATCCTTCAACACCCTCTTCAATTGCCTTACTTGGCTTAGAATATCTATCCTCTGCATATCTTTTTTCCATAGCGCCTCTGCTTGCCATACCACGATATTGTTTATATACTTTATCTCCAATTCTTATTTTAATTCCTGGCGATTCTTCAGTACAGGCTAAATATCTTCCTACCATTATACTATTTGCTCCTGCTATAATGGCTTTTGCTGCGTCTCCAGCATTTTTTATTCCTCCATCTGCTATAATTGGGATTTTGCCAAAAAGGCCCAATTCTTCTAGAGCTTTCCTTGCGTTTATTGTTGCAGTTAAAGTTGGTACTGAAGCTCCTGCAACTTCTCCTGTTAAGCAAATACTACCACTTGATATACCCATTCTAAGCCCTGAAACATTTTCAACCTTTGATATGGTATCTTTGACTCCATCAATTGTTCCTAAATTTCCTGCAACAATCTCAGCACTAACATTTTTTGCTATTTTTGCAAGACTGCTTAATGCATTATCATTATGTAAATGTGCTACATCAACGACTAAAACATCTGCCCCTGCCTTATCTAAAATTTTTGCTCTTTCTAAGTCAAATGGTGATATGCCAGCCCCTACTCTTAGTTTATTATTTTCATCAAGGGTTGGGGTTAAATTTATCATGGATAATAATTTTGATAGGTAATCTATTTTCTTTGAATGAAGTGAATAATCTGCCCCTATCTTTAATATTATTGCTTTTATCTCTTTATTTATTACAACTGCAAAATTATCTTGTTCTTTTGATAAAACATCTTCTATCTTTGAATCTGGATCTACCTTTTGCACTTCTTCCCATAAATAAGGTTTTTGATCTTTCACTTTTGATACCTGTAATGCCTGTTCTTCCTTTGACATATTTCTATGTATTATTCCAATTGCACCAAGCCTTGCTAGAGTTGTTGCCATCTTCCAATCAGTTACAGTATCCATAGGGCTTGAGACTACTGGTATAGTTAAGGTAATATTTTTTGTAATTTTTCCAGAAATATTTACTTTTGAAGGTTCAATAGGTGATCTGCCTGGTACTATTACTACATCATTAAACGTTATGAATTCCTCTATACTCATATTTGACCCTCAACTAATTTGTTTCGAAATATAGTAAAAAGTATTTAATAAATTTTAATAAAATTTTCAAGGATAAATTAATTTAATCAAGGAATTTTGTATTAAAGAGAATAAGACAAATGCATCGTATGCCAAAAAGAAATAATTTGCTCTTTCTTAAATAGTTTATGCTAAAACATTTATTATTTCATATCTCATTACATCTACTAGACCTTTATCTGTTATACGAAGCTCAGGTATAACTGGAAGGGATATGAGCCCCAATGTCATGAAAACACTATTTAATGATGCTCCGGAAGCCTTTAATGATTCTTCTAACTGTTTAACTTCCTTATATACACTTTCATAATTGGAATCACTTATTAATCCAGCAATAGGAAGCTTTACTAAAGAAACTAGCTTTCCTTTATCTACATAAGCAATTCCGCCATTTGATTCCATTACATACTTTAAAGCAGTTATCATATCTTTAACATCATAACCTGCTACGATGAGATTATGTGTATCATGTGCAATTGTTTGAGCAATAGCCCCCTTTTCAATTTCTAAATTTTTGACAAAACCTTTACCTATGTTTCCAGTTGCATGATGTCTATCTATAACAGCTATATGCATTATGTTTCTTTCCATATCAGAGTCAACAAAACCCTTCTTAACAGGCAAGTACTCAACAATCCTTTCTGTTAATGCGCTACCTGATATTGCCTTTATTATATTGACCTTAACTTCTTTAACATTGTCGTTAACTTTTATTAGTAGATCTTCCTCATTAAATGGCTTTATATTTATAGTATTTTTAGCGTATTCTGGATATGAATAATAAGAATCTATGTCTTTAATTATATAACCATCTTTATATATTACTTCACCATTTATCATTGTCATTTTAACATTTATTTTATCTAATCTATCAGAAAAAACTATATCAGCAAACCTCCCAGGGGCTATTATACCTATTTTATCATCCATACGAAGATGTTCAGCAGAGTTTATTGTAACCATTTGAATAGCCTTAATAGGATCAATTCCCAATTCTATAGATTTATTTATTAGGTAGTCCAAATGTCCTTGCTCTACTAAATCCACAACATTAATATCATCTCCTACAAGGATTAACCTTCTGTTATCTATTTTGTGTTTTGTAATTAATTTCGATAGTTCATTTAGATTTTTCCATGCGCTTCCTTCTCTTACAAATATATACATTCCCTTTCTAACTTTTTCTAATGCTTCTTCCAACAAAGATGATTCATGATCGCTATTAATTCCTGTTATCAAATAGCCATCAAGCTTCTCTTTGTTAAGCAATGGTGCATGACCTTCTATAACTTTATTGGCAGATTTAGTTATCTCTAATTTTTCTATAATGTTGTTATTTGCCTCTAATACACTTTGAAAATCCATTACTTCTCCTAATCCTATAATTTTATCCATTTTTATTAGTTTACCTATGTCGTTTGAATCTATTATTTTACCCCCGCTATCTAAGCCTTTGTTAATATCTATTGCAGGTACACAACTTGGAGCTTCAAAATAGATTCTTGGTAAGGCATGATGACTTTCTTCTATAAATAGTTTAACTCCTTCATAGCCCAAAACGTTGCCTATCTCATGAGGATCTGCTATTATTGTTGTTACTCCATGTTTAATAACAAGTTTTCCAAACTCCCTAACATTTAAAAGGCTTGACTCTATATGTATATGGCTTTCAATAAATCCAGGCATAACATAATTATTTTTTGCATCAATTATGTTAGTTTTGTTTCCAATATATTGGCTTATATCTTCATTTTTATCCATTACCCTGATTATTATACCTTTATAAATACCTATCGATGCGCCCTCTATAATTTCTCCTGTTGTAACGCTAACTAAATTTGCATTATTTATAATTGTATCTGCTTTTATATTTCCTTGCGAAGCCATTATTAATTCCTTTAATGTTGGCAATATACCATCCTCTAGATAATATTTTTATTAGAGTAGAGTAGGCTAAAGTAAATATATTTTTCTCTTAATTTTTTATGTTTTCAATTTCTGCTTGTTTAAGTGATTCTAAAATTAACATGGTTCTATGGTAGTAGGAGGTTTTGTAGATGTTATAAATGAAACTGCTGTTATTTTTTTAACTTCATTTGTAATTCTATTTGATATTTCATCGATAACATTATTAGGAGGTAAATAGTAATCCGCTGTCATTCCATCATCGCTATTAACTAGTCTCACATTAATTATATATCCCTCTTCTCTTTCATCTCCCTTAACTCCTACCCACGATTCTGATATTGTTACAACAGATTGCCATAGGTTATTATATATACCTTTAGCCTTTAGAACATCATTTACTATTTTATCTGCCTTTTTTAATAAATTTAATTTTTCATTGGTAAATTTTCCAATAATTCTTACAGCTAATCCAGGTCCTGGAAATGGATGTCTATTTAATATTTCTTTAGGTATTCCAATGATCTTTGCTAATTCTCTAATTTCATCTTTATATAATCCTCTTAGTGGCTCTATTATATCGATATTGAACCATTTGGGAATTCCTCCAACGTTATGGTGTGATTTTATTTTTTGAGAATACTTTGTTTTCCCACTTTCTATAACATCAGGATATATTGTACCTTGAATTAAATAAGAGGCATTTTCTTTTGTTATCACTTCATTAAGTTTTTTGGCAAATAATTCACCAATTATCTTTCTCCTTTCTTCGCAACTAGTTATCCCCTCAAGTTTATTGAGGAATTCTTCTGATGCATCAATATATATAGGATTTATTCCAGCTTTTTCTAAATTTATTTTTGATTCTTCGACTTCATTTATTCTAAATAATCCATGATCAATTAAAACAGGGATAACATTATTTGATCCTATAGCTTTCATAACAATGTATGTTGCTACTGTTGAATCTATACCACCGCTAACTGCAGAAACAACCCTACCACCTTTATAAAGTGATTTTATATTATTTAATTCATAGGCATAATAATTTGATACCCTTTCGTTTGCTGAAATTTCCTTAATATCAAAACCAATGGATTGAGCAAAATTTTTGAAAATTAATTCTCCATTTCTAGTATGGGTTACCTCTGGATGGAATTGGACTCCATAAACATTCATATTAGGTACTTTAATTGCTGAAATACAACCCTTCTCAGATATAGCATTAATTTCTGCATCTCCTGCTTCAACTACACAATCTCCATGGCTCATCCAGACTTCTGCTGGACTATCAATATTATATAGTAGTTCATTTCTTTTATTTATAAAAATCCTTGTTCTTCCATACTCTGGATTATCAATGATTTTGCCGCCAAACATCAATGAAAGTAACTGATGGCCAAAGCAAATACCCAATATAGGTTTACCCATATTTATTAGATTTCCAATATTTTCTTGTATTTCCTTTATATCATCCCTTAAAGCACTCATTGGACTTCCAGATACTATAACAGCTTTTGCATTGTAAACATCTTGATTAAATTCTGAAGTTAAAATGGAATTTACATTAATATAAGTTAATCTCTTCTGAATCAAGTGAGTATATTGCGAACCTAAATCAACGATAGCAATATAATCCATTTGAAACCCTCTTTTTAATGCTTATTTAAAATAAAAGGTTTCAGGTATTATATAATTTGCTATAATAAGAAATTTTTCCTTAACTATAAATAAAAAACTTATTATAATATTAGCATAGAATTTTTTATTATAAACTTGAAGGGGGTTTTTCTCCTAAATCTCTCATAAGAAGTCTCGACGCGATTATTAATGGATCCCATGCAGGGCTTAGGGTTGGTTGATATCCTATATCACTGTTAAATAGATCCCATATCGTACCTTTTATTGTCAATAAACTGGCTATAACATTAACACGCCAGAAAACTGATTCTCCTGGGCCAATAGCTTGTGCTCCCAATAATTTGCCGGTTTTGTTGTCAGCAACTATTTTTAAATAAATTTTGTTTTCTCCCCCTGGTATATAATGTGCCCTTATTCCTGCATTCATCGATGCTTCGATTGGTTTAAAGCCTAATTTTTCTGCTTCTGCTTTAGACAAGCCAGTTCTTGCTATTATAATATCAAATGCTTTTAGTGCAGAGGTTCCCACACTTCCTCTAAATTCTGCTTCCATCCCGCCTATATTACTTCCTGCAATGTATCCCATTTTATTAGCAATTTGCGCAAAAGGTCTCCATACATATTTTCCAGTTATTAGGTCTTTATGTTCTGTAACATCTCCAACTGCATAAACATCAGGATTATTTGTTAAAAGCTTTTCATTAACAATAACTCCACCGCTATTTCCTAAATTAAGTTTCATTTGCTTTGCCAAATCATTATTTGGTTCAATTCCAATACCAATAACGAACATATCACCATCAAAATTACCATTGCTTGTTTTAACCTTTACTGCTAAATTATTTTGTATTTCAAAAGATTCCACTGGAGAATTCTTTATAATCTCAACTCCTTTAGTTTTTAAATAATCTTCTACGATACCTGCTAGATCTGGATCCAACATTCTAGGTAGAATTTGATTAAGCGCTTCTATAACAGTTACCTTTAATCCCAAATTTATTAAATTTTCTATCAGTTCTAAACCTACGTAACCAGAACCTATTATTATAGCTTTTTTACCCTTGCCAAGATTTAAAGCATAGTTTCTTATGATTTCTCCTGAATCAAGATGGGTAATATAGAAAATGTTTTTAGCATTATTAATTTCTGGCCATATTTTGCTTACCTTTGATTTTGCTCCTGTTGCTAATACAAGCTTATCCCAACTAATCGTTTCTTCTTTACCAGTTTTTAGATCTCTAAACCTTAACGTTTTATTTTCCACATCAACTTCAGTTACTTCTTTACCAAATTTTAGATCAATACCTCTTTTTGTAAATTCTTCTGGTGGATAAAATAATAAATCGTCTAGCTCTTTAACTATATTACCAATATAATATGGAATTCCACATAACGCGAAGCTTGCATAGTTTGTTTTTTCTAAAACTGTTACATTAAGAGAATTGTTTAATCTTTTTGCTCTTGATGCAACAGCCATACCTCCAGCTCCTGCACCAATTATAACAATTTTTTGCACTCTATATTCACCAAATAATTATGAGTTAAATAAGAAATTAAAGTTTTGTTATAAACAATTTATGAATTCAGAAATGTTATGATCTTAGTATAATCCCTCCTCCCGAATCCCTTATAATTTTTGTTAGTTCTGAGGTCATTTTAACAATTTCATTTGTGTTACCTTCGAGCTTAACGTTTATTGATGCTTTTGTTATTGTTTGCAAGTTTAAGCTCTCTTCTATATCTATCTTAGCTTTTATGAATATATCTTCGCAAGATGCAATGGCCCATGCCGAGGATTTAGTTGCCAAACAATTTAGACTATCAATATAGTTTTTTATCATCTCAAAACCTTTTAACAAATTGCTTGGATCCTCATAAACTACCTCGAATTCTGTTGTAGATATCACTATTTTACCCCTTGTTTTTAATTTATAAATCTAAGATTATAATTTTAATTTGTTAATCCTTATTAAGAGTGCGAATAGCTTAAATTTAGGAGATAAATTTGGTCAAATATGCTATATCATATTCAATAAATGATATGGTTGGAAAGAATGTTATAAATAATTTATTAGAAAAACTTGGAAAAATAAATATAAATTATTGTGAAAAAGCTGTTTCATGTTATGATGTAAATAAAGCCAAAATAGCAGGTTTCAACGAAGAAACAATAAATTTTGACTTTTTAGATAATGTTTTTCATGAAGAAGATTTTATTATTGTTGTTTCAAAACATCAATCAACAAGTAATAATAAAACTCTTAGCATTCATCATACAGGAAATCCGAGTAATGAAGCAAACTTTGGAGGTAAGCCGAGAGAATTATCTTATGTAAACCCTATAATAACAAAATTCATTTTTAAAAATTATTATAAAAATTCTAGAAAATTAAGCGATTATTCATTTACATTTGAGGCAACACATCATGGGCCTACTTCTTTAAGAAAACCCCTTTTATTTATTGAAATTGGAAGCACAGAAAAAGAGTGGAATGATATTAATGCGGTAGATGCATTATCTCAAACTTTAGTTGATGTTTTGGAAAGTGATCCAAAAGAAAATTGCATACCTGCTATAGGAATTGGATCTACTCATTATCCTAAGAAATTTACAGACCTTGAATTAAACAATGACTATTGTTTTGGTCATATATTTTCAAAGTATTATGTGGATTATCTTGATAAAGATTTGCTGGAACAGAGCATTAAAAAGAGTATTCCTATAGCAAGGGTTGCTATTATTGAAAAGAAGGGAATAAAATCTGAAACAAGGAAAAAGATAGAAAATATCTTGGAAAGCTTGAATGTAGAAGTAATTTATGTATAGAATTGGTAGCCGGGCGGGGATTCGAACCCCGGTCACGGGGGTTCCTTTGGCTACCTTTGCCATCCAAGGCCCCGCATCCTGGGCCGCTAGACGACCCGGCTTCAAAATTATAAGGATTAGAAAAAGGATTAAAAATTTATTTTTATGCAGAGTTGAACAAAAATAAAAATTTATAGATTATTTACCTTTAAACGATGGTTTTCTTTTTTCTAAAAATGCAGATACACCTTCAGAAACATCTTCTGTGCTAAATAGCAAGCCAAACAGATTTGCCTCTAAGTTTAATCCTGCCCATATATTGCTTTCAAGACCTTGTTCTATAGATATCTTAGCTGCCATTAATGCTAATGGTGGTTTTTCTGCGAGCTTTAATGCTAGCTCCCTTGCTTCTTGCTCTAATCTTTCCGGTGGAACAACCTTATCGACTAGTTTTAATGATAAAGCATCACGAGCCGTTATGCTATCGCCAGTAAATATCATTAATTTTGATTGTCCCCTTCCAACTAATCTAGGCAATCTCTGAGTTCCTCCTGCTCCAGGAATGAATCCTAAATTTATTTCTGGCTGTCCCAAAATTGCAGTTTCTGATGCTATTCTTATGTCTCCGCTCATAGCAACTTCTAAACCCCCACCTAATGCATAGCCATTAATTGCTATGATAATGGGCTTTGCATAGAATTCCATCTTTAAAGTTAATTCTTGGAATTTCTTTGAAAATATTGCTGCCTGTATTGGTGTAAGTCCAACAAATGCTGATACATCAGCTCCTGCGCTAAAAGCTCTTCCTGACCCTGTTATAATTAAGACTCTTATGTCATCATTTAACTCAAGTTCATCTAAAGTCTCCGCTAACTCTTTTATAAGATCAGGAGAGATTGCGTTAAGCTTGTTAGGTCTATTTAATACTATCCATGCAATTGGCTTTTCATATCTTATTATTAATGTCTTCTTGCTAACCTCTTCAACTTTCCTATATTCATAAAATCCCTTCCCTGTCTTTCTTCCAAGTTGATTATTTGATTCCATCGTCTTTAACATGTTTGTTGGCTCAAATTCTTCATATCCAAAAATTTGTTTTAATTGCTTTAAGGCATTATTTATTTTATCTATTCCAAAATCATCAGCAAACTCAAATAAACCCTTTGGCCATCCCAACCCAAGTTTTACAGCCTTATCTATGTCTTCTTTTGTTGCTACATCATTTTCTAGCAACCATGAACCTTCATTGATTGCTGGGGCAATTAATAATACGGGATCAACTTTATTTGCTATGTCTTTTGGAATTTGTGGTCTAACATAAGCTCCAGGCTTAGGATATTCATAAAATCCTTTACCAGATTTCATTCCAAGCTCTTTTGAATTGAATTTTTGTTCAAACAACGGACAATGTGTCATTTTGAAACCTCTTTCAGTCATGGCTTTGTTTACAAAATAAAATACATCAATACCACTATAATCTGCTAATTCAAACGCACCCATGGGGAAGTTTAAACTATATCTAACAGCAGAATCAATCTCTAATATTGAATATAATCCTTTGTATGCTAGCCAACAAGCTGTGTTTAAGAACCTAGCTAATACTCTATTAGCTATAAAGCCTGGAACGTCTTTTTTAACAATAACAGGTTGTTTCCCAAAATTCTTAGCTATTTGATAAGTTACAGAAACGGTATTATCTGAGGTCTTTTCACCTTTTATTATTTCTACCAAAGGCATCAATGGTGGAGGGTTAAAGAAGTGCATTCCTACAACAAGTTCTGGCGATGATGTAGCTGATGCAATTTCAGTTATGGGAAGACTACTTGTATTCGTTGCCATTATTGTATCTTGTTTTCTGTTTTTATCTATAAATTTGAACAAGGCTTGTTTCAGATCTAATCTTTCTGGAATTGCCTCAATAAACATATCAGACTCTTTAATTGCATTTTCAAATTCTTTAGTGAAATTACCTTGGGGGTCTGTGTTAACAACAGGAACTATTCTAGACATAATTGAATCAACGCTTTCTTTTAGGCTACCTTTTTCGGAAAGTTTTGAAAGACTCCATTTGATTTTTTCTAAACCGTTTTTAATAATATCATTGTTTATATCTGCAAGGAATACCTTATAACCAGCAACTGCAGCCAATTCTGCTATTCCATGACCCATAGTTCCTGCTCCTATAACTAATATTGTCTTTATTTTATCTGGAGAGGGCAATTTATTTCACCCATTTATTTATATTTTTAAGTGAAAATAAAGATTTATTGAGGAAAGTATTTATAAAACTTGATAAGGTTTCTTTATATTTAGAATTAAAGTCAATAAGTTCACAAAAATTTTAATAAAGGTACATCAGATTTCTGATAGCAGATAATAAAATTTTAGAATAAGATTTTACATCAAATAGGATTTACCTTCTAAAAGAGAAAGAAGTAAGGTTAAATAGAGTAAAATTCCCACAATTAAGAAAATATTGTACTTTCATTAACAAATTTATTTAAAAAGTTTCTTTTAACGCTATAGAAAAGGGTGGTAAAAGATGAGCGACTATTTGGACCAGGTTAAGGATGCAATAAGAGCAGAAATCACAAAGAATGGGTTAAAGATAGAATCTAGGGGAAAGAATTCATTTGCTTTAACAAAGGAAGGAGCCGATTTTATGATTGTTAGAGATTCAGATGAACAAGTAGAGATATCTTATAAAGGTCAAAGATATCAATACGACAAATACTATACAAAGCCTCAGCATTTAGCTCAAGTTATAACAAATGTAATGAATGCAGCACTAGGGATTAATAAACAAGCAGAAGGAAAATAAACTTAAAATTTTATCGATACATACTACATTTTATAAATAATTTTAGAGATTTCTTAGGCTCTCAAGAATTTATATTGTGTTGGTTTTTAATTACAGCTTCAATTCCATAAAATAACAGCATTAATGTCAAATAATGTTTAATTTATGAAATTAATATTCTTGCTTTTGTGATTAATTTGATCTTATTTTGTTTTAAAAATTTAAAAATATTAAACATAAAAACTTATAAATATTTATTTAAAAAATAAAAAATTAGTTTTTATTTACGGATAGTTTTCAGGAACTTTGGCTCTAAAGAACTTGCCTGTTTCAGGGCTCTTAAAGAGGCCTATTTTAACTCCTTTTCTGCTTTTTGGAGCCAGAGTCCATACTTTTATTGGAGACAATTCAACTTCCTTTCCAGACGATGGATCTTTTACCTTAACAGGTGGGAACTTTTCAGGCATCACATTTCACCTCATATTTCTATGGTTGATAATATGAATCTAAGTTATTAAATGTTATTGGCATAGTTTAGAAATTTTTATGGTTTATCATTAAATACCTTTAAAAGTAATATTAAAGGAATCCTACAAAATTTGTGGGATTTGTTAAATTGAATGACGAACCTCCCCCCTTTCTCGGCAGACCCAAAAATCTCACTTCTTAAAAATAAATTAAAAACACTTTAAATATATAAGTTTTGGGAAAAATTATAGAAATTAAGGGAAAATAAGTTGTCAAACACATTGTCTAAAGAAGAAAAACTTAGAATACTAAAATCTATTGAAACAGATCAAGAGTTCAGATACTCATTACTCGGGGCATTAGGTTTAACTGAAATACTAAATAGACTTGATACACATGCGAAAAATCAGGAAAATATTTTGGCAGAAATAAAAAAAATATGGGAAGAAGTAAAGGAACTTAAAGAAGGTCAAAACAAGTTATGGGAAGAAGTAAAGGAACTTAAAGCAACACAAAATGAAATACTCAAAGAAATTGCAAAATTATGGCAAGCCGTAGGAGATTTGAGAAAAGATGTAAATGAACTGAAAGAGACTACAAAAAATATGCAGAAAACTCTTGAAAGATTAACATTAACTGTAGAAGATGAAAGTAAGGAAGTTATTGCATATAGAATTGCTAATGAATTAAATGAAAAGATAAATTTAGAAAGAATTTTTATAGATGATGAAGAAATAAACATCTATGGCGTGACAGATGATTTATTTGTTATAGGGGAGGCGACAGTTAGATTAGGAGTTAGCTTAATAGATGAGCTAGAAAGAAAGATCGATAAGATTAAGAAAAATAGACCTGATTTAATAAGAAAGAAAATGATTAAAGTTATATATTTTGATATAGCTACCCCAGATTCTATAGAATTAGCAAGGAAAAAAGGTATATGGTTATTAACCATAAAAGGGGATATAACGCAAAGAATTATACATGAAACAAGTTGATTATTTATACAAGAGAAAACAAACCTCACCTCTTCTCGGTATGGCTGGGAGGAAGTCAGATTCTCTCTAAATGATTAAATGGTTTGTGTTTGAAAAATTGGAGCCCATTATGGGTGTGGCGGGCCCGCCGGGATTTGAACCCGGGACTTCCGTCAACGGCAGGCTAGGCTACTGCCCTTTGTCTACGGGTTAAGAGCCCGCCGCTCTACCTGGCTGAGCTACGGGCCCATCCAGCATTTAATCTCTAGAATGTTTATCCACTTAATAACTTTATGCTTTTATTATATTTTGAGTATTATAATAGTATTAAAACATATAAAGGGTAATTTTATAATATTAAATTTGAAAATTTTATTAGATTAGAGACATTAATTATGGTTTTATTTGAATCGTCTTTTGTCTATATTTAGTTAGTCATTTGGCGAAAGTTTTTATAGGGGTAAGATAACTTTAAAATAAATAAGGTGTTAATATTTGGCAACTCCGAAAGCAGGCATACACGGTTGGGGTGTTTACATACCCTTATATAGATTGCCATTATCAGATATAGCCAAAGTATGGGGTTGGCATCCAGACCAATATAAAGGATTAGCTGTTGAGGAAAAAGCCATTGCAAGTTCTGACGAAGATTCTTTAACAATGGGATATGAGGCAGCATATAATGCAATTCAAAGAGCTAAAATAGAACCTAAAAAAATTAGTGCAATCTTTTTTGGTACAGAATCAAAGCCATACGCTGTAAAGCCAAGTGCAACAATTATTGGAGAGGCACTAGGAATTACTCCATATACTATGGCAAGTGATCTTGAGTTTGCATGTAGAGCAGCAAGTGAAGGTATGAGATCTTTAATTGGTATGACAGCCTCTGGGCTTATAGATTTTGGTTTAGCAATAGGGAGCGATACAGCTCAAGCAAATCCAGGGGATGTGCTAGAATTCACAGCTGCTAGTGGGGCAGCTGCATTTGTAATAGGAAGAACCAATAATGCATCAGCAATAATAGAGGACTCAGTAACATTTGTTACCGATACTCCTGATTTTTGGAGAAGGGCTTCGCAACCATACCCTCTTCATGGTGAAGGATTTACAGGAGAGCCTGCATATTTCTATCATATTGAAAATGCAGTAAAGGCGTTATTAGAGAAAACAGGGCTAAGGCCAAGTGATTTTGATTATGCAATATTCCATCAACCCAATGGAAAGTTTCCAGTAAAAGTAGGTCAAGATTTAGGATTTAATATGGATCAGATGAAAGATGGATTAGTAACACCTATGATTGGAAATACATATAATGCAAGTGCATTAATGGGCTTAGCCAGAGTTTTAGATAAAGCAAAGGCAGGACAAAAAATATTATTAGCTCCTTTTGGAAGTGGTGCAGGAAGCGATGCTTATTTAATAACAGTTACCGATGAGGTGGAAAATAGAAAATATCTGGCCCCAATGGTTGATGATTATCTAAATAGAAAAGTTTTGATAAATTATGCAACTTATGCAAAGAGTAGATCTATTATTCATGTGATTAAATGAGGTGAAGTATGATGGTAGTTTATGTTGAAGGCGTTGGAATGACCAAAATAGATAGGCATTATGATTATAGCTTAAAGGATTTAGCAGCAAAGGCGGCTTTTAATGCAATAGACCAATCAGGAGGTGCTGATGGAATAGATTATCTCATATTTTCTAGTAGTCTAGCATCTTTGCAAGATTCTCAATTAGATTCAGCAAGTTATTTAGCAACATCTCTAGGATTAAAAGGGGTAAGAGCATTAAATATTGAGGCAGGAGAAGCAAGCGGATTAGCAGCAATTTCTGTTGCTAAATCGTTGTTGGAGTCTCATCAAGCAGATAAGGTATTAGTTGTTGGTGCTGAAAAATTAAACGAATTTGTAAGTTCAAAAGTTTATAAGCAATTGCAAATGTTATATGATGGAGATACAAAGTCTTTTTACAATATTGGATTTGCAGGAGAAGCTGCTTTATTAATGAGGCTATATATGGATACATATAATATAAATAGGGATACAATGTCTTATTGGCCGGCATTAATGCATTCTAATGCTAAAGAAAATCCATATGCAATGTTAAATTTTGCAATTAAACCTGATAAAGTAGCAAAATCCCAAATTTTGGCAGATCCAATTACACTTCTCGATTCATATCCATTGGGTGATGGTGCAGCAGCAGTAGTTTTATCTAATAGAGACGTAGCTAGATCTCCTATTGCTAAAATCTCTGCGATTGAATCATCAACTGGTTATGGTTCTATAGAAATGAGTGATGATCCATTGCAGTTTGATTCTTTATCAGATGCATATAGAAGGATATCTAATATTGCAGATTTATCAAATATAGATTTTATAGAGATTCACGACTCTTTTACAATAACTGCTATGATAATATTGGAAACCCTAGGATTTGCTAATCGCGGAAAGGCAGCAGAGTTGGTATCAACTGGTTATTTCTCTCCAGGAGGAAAAGGTCCTGTGGCAAATCCAAGCGGTGGATTAAAAGCTAGAGGTCATCCTTTAGGTGCTACTGGTATATATCAAATAGCAGAATCATCATTACAGGTTTCTGGAAAATTCCCTGGTATAAAGATAAGCAATGCAAAGAAAGGTTTGGTAGTATCTCTTAATGGTTTAGGATCAAGTGCTTATGTAGCTTTGGTTGAGGGGGTGTAAAATAATGTCAATGGATTTATCCATATCTAGGTTTTGGAGAAAGAAGGAGATCTTATATAAATTAAATGGTGCAAAATGCAAATCTTGCGGTAAAGTTCATTACCCGCCAAAAAATGCTTGTCCTTATTGTGGAAGCAGAGAATTGGAATACATAGAATTACCTAGAAAAGGTAAACTAATATCATATACAACAATATATGCAATACCAGATGGTGCAAGACCTCAATCACCAATATATTTTGGGTTAATAGATTTGGGTATTGCTAAAATCACTGCTGAATTAACAGATATAATTGATCCAAGCATCTTGAAAAAAGATATGGAGGTTGAGGCAACTTTAAGGAAAACTCAAGAAGATAGGGATGCAGGTCTTATTTATTATGTGTTAAAATTCAGACCATCATTGGTGCATAAATAAATGAGTAGTAACATAGATGAAATATTGGATAAGTTAGAGAAAGGAGAATTAAGCATAAGTAGGCTAGATCAATTTTTAAAAAGCTCAAATTTGGCAACATTAGTTAGAAGACATTATTTAGAGAAAAAATATAACATAAAGCTTACTGCAATCGCCTCTACTTTATTAGATTTTGAGGACTTGGTTGGCCATAATATAGAAAATCCCATAGGAGCAATTCAAATACCTGTTGGGGTTGTTGGACCTCTTAAAATAAATGGAGATTATGCAAAAGGTGAATTTTTTGTACCAATGGCTACAACTGAAGGAGCCTTAGTTGCAGGAGTAAATAGGGGTGTGAAAACATTAACATTAAGTGGTGGGGTCAAAACAAAGATATTATATGATGGAATGGCCAGGGCTCCTTTGATTTGGACTCCAAGTGTTGAAGAAGCCCATAGATTATCTATATGGCTTAGAAATAATATAGACAAATTTAAAGAGTTAACTAAGCAAGTTACTAGCCATGGAGAGCTCAAGGATATGCAGATTTTTATTGTTGGTAATATGATTTGGCCACGGTTTGTCTTTAATACAGCTGATGCCATGGGAATGAATATTGCTACCATAGCTAGCGATAGGATATGCAAATATATAGATGATACATATGAAGGAACTCATAAATGTATTAGCGTAAGCGGTAATTTATGTGTTGATAAAAAACCAAGCTACCTTGATAAAATACTAGGAAGGGGAAAATATGTTATAGCAGAAGCTATTATAAAGAAGGAAATACTTAAAGATGTTATGAAATTAAGCTCTTATGAAATAGATTATATTAATAAATCAAAAAATTTGTTAGGAAACGCAGTTTCAGGTAGTTTAAGTTATAATGCTCAATTTGCAAATATAATAGCCGCGATATTTTTGGCAACAGGGCAAGATTTAGCACAGGTTGTCGAAAGTAGTCTAGGTTATGTATGGACAGAAACTAGAGGAGAGGATCTTTACATATCAGTTACATTGACTAGTTTAGAAGTCGGTACTGTTGGAGGAGGTACATGGCTTCCAACTCAAAAGGAATCTTTACAATTGTTAGGTATATCAGGTGGGGGTAATCCTCCAGGAACTAATTCATTAAAATTAGCAGAAATTATTGCATCAACAGCATTAGCTGGGGAGCTTAATTTATTAGCTGCTCAAGCTGCAGGAGAATTAGCATCTGCCCATGAAAAATTAGGAAGAGTTAAAAAATAATTAAGTCAATAGAATTTTAAACATAATATTTATTATTAGGAAAATTTATTTTAGCATCTTAAACCTAGGTTTCTAGCACAACTAGAAATTCCATTATATGCATGCCTTATTACTTCATCAATTTTGTTTGTTGCATTCATTATAACAGGATTATTATCTAAAAGACCACTTTCATCAAGGGGGAAGGATATCAAATTGTTATATATTTTTATGTTGACTTTATCTTGTGTAATTTCTATTTTTGTATCTTTAATTCCTAATTCTATATAATCCGAAGATAATGTAAATCCAAACGCATTACTACCTGTTTTCCAAATTTTTGTCTCATTGCCATTAACTAATCTATAGGTATTTGAACAATCGCTTGAGCAAAGAACCCCTTTGTCTGTTTTGTTGCATAAATTCTTATTTGAGCTTAAGCATTCTACATATTTATTTATCTCCTCAATTCTATTTATTATATTAAGTATGTTTATAACAGATACAGATGCTATTGAGCTTAAACCTTTCTTTCTAGACATGGATTTTGATAGCGTTTCTAGTCTATTAACTAATTGGCTTTCAGACACATTCTTCACCTTTTATTTCTTCTTACCGTTTTAATTTCTAAGCAAATTGGGTTTTATAAGTACTTCTATTTTTAAGTTCTATGTCTATATAATGAGTTGGGTATTCATATGATGAAATGTAGCTGTGATGATAAATCAAAAATAGACCTAGTATTATGTCTAGCCCCACCAGCAGGAGAATATGAGGTTCAAATTGATTTAGGAAGCAATAAAAAGCTTATAATAAATACAGATGGGATTTTTGTAAGATCTTTTTCTCTTGATGATTTCTTACCTTTTATGCAAACAAGGCAGGTTAAGATAAAAGAAAAAGATATTGATCTGTTTAAGTTATCTATGAAAGATCTTTTATGTAGAACAATAGATTCTTTAATAGATGCGTCTAATCATGGCTCAATTTATGCTAAAGAAAAGGTAGAGCGTTGTTCTGAACTAATAGATGAATTATCAAAATATTGTAAGGATTCTAAATGATTTTTTAAATAACAATATTATAATTAATATGTTTTGATGATATCAATGATCTTTATCGTTAATATAAGCAAATAAATTTTATATTAAATTTTAATTTATAAAAAAAAAATATATAAAATAAAATTGATTATTCTCCTTTGACGTATTCTCTTCCGATCAATTCTCTAGCAACTATATATCTCATGATATTTTGTGAGCCTTCCGCGCCAACTAAATATGATAATACTCCTAACAGGTTCCTAAATACGTTAGCCTCTTCTGTATAAGAATATCCCCCATAGGTTTTCATTGTTGTTTCTATTGCCTGGAAAGCCGTTTCTATGGCCATAATTTTTGATGCTGATGCCCAATAATTAAGATCTTGCGGTTTATATCCTGATTCCTTTTTAATGAATATTTTATCTGCAAGTTGGGCTGATTTATAAATTAATAGTCTAGTTGCTTCTATTTTTGCTGCAACCTCTGCAATTGGAAAACTAACACCCTGGAAAGATGCTATTGGTTTATCATCAAACATCCTTCTTTCTCTAGAATACTTAACAGCCTGCTCTAAAGCCCATTGAGCTGCACCTATATTTGCTGCACTTACTAAAACTCTAGCTATTGAAAATCCTTGCATTGCCAAATAAAAACCTTTATTTTCCTCTCCAATCAAATGATTTGAATCAATTGTTGCATCTTTAAAATGTAATAATCCTGTAGATATTGCATGCCTACCAATAGTGTTTAAAATAGAATATTCAAGACCTTCAGTTATTTTCCCGTTTTTATTACCTATGAAGGCAAACGTAGATAATCCTCTATGCTTATCTTCTTGTCTTCCAGTTCTTGCAATTAGAAACCAACTACCCAAATCTAATTGTTCTAATGCTTCTCTTACACCGCTTATGTATATTTTTTCTCCATTGATTTTATACAAATTCCCTTCTTTTTTAGCAGTTGTTCTCTCTCCTGCAACATCGCTTCCTCCTATAGTTTCTGTAGAGGCTATGCCGAAGAACCCTCTTCCTTTTCCCACTATGGGAAGTATTTCTTGCTTTGCTTCTTCCTTACCATAAAGATACAATATATATGGCCAGCTATTATTTAATAAAGTAAATACAGCTGTTGCAACAGCAGGATCATTATATGCTACTTCTTCAACAGCTAGCGCAGCTAAGAGAAAGTTTCCTCCTTGACCCCCATATTCTTCTGGTACAGCTATTGCAAATAATCCCTGTTCACCCATTTTATGGATAACTTCTGTAGGTATCTTCCTTTCGCTATCCATTTTTATCCATATTGGACTGAGTTCTTTAGATAAGAACTCATGTATAGATTCTTTGAAAAGTTTTTCATCTTGGGAAAGATCAAAATCCAAATTTATCACCATGAAAATTATTATAATACTACTTAAAATATTTTATTCTATTAAAATATTTATTTCTATTATAGATCCATCATTAATATTTAACAAATCTCTCAGCTTTTTATCTGATATTATTTCTATAACTTCTTTGTTATATATTGTTATTTCAGGCCTTAAAATATATGAATTCAACGAATTAAAAATCAAAATTGGATATGCATAAACTCTCCCAAATTTTGTATTTGGAATATTTGGAGGATCTATTATAATCATCTTTGATTTTAATAAACATTGATTAAATTCTTCTACATCAGATATTAGTTTTGCATTTAGAGTTCCTGGATAGGGAATGAATCCCAATTTGTTTTTTATGTTCTTTGAGTATAGACTAACGAAGAATTCTCCTTCGTTTTTTCCGCTAAACACCTTAGCTTTAAAGGTCTTTTTGCACAAGTTTTTCCCCTTTCTACTCCATTAAGCTTAAATTAGTAATTATAAAATTTCTTAGGAGGAGGGCTAAATGGTATGATTAAGAAAAAATTATTTGTGGCATTGATTATGTTATTAATTCCATTCATATCTATAACTGGTATGGCTCAAAGCTTGTCTTATAGCATTTCCAATACAAGCGTGACAATAAATAATCAATATTATCAGATTTATTTTAATTTAAGTAATGGTGCAACTATAACCAGCTGGAAAACCTTAGTCCCACAGGTCAATCAATTCAATAGCGTAGAGATCCCCTCTATGGTAGTTTCTCTAAATGAATCAATACCAGGAAACTTATATAATAAAGCTTGGAAGGCTTCATTAATAAATAAAAATTCAAATTATGTAAAGGTGGTGATGACTCCAGTAAATAATATCAATAATGTTTCTGTTTATGAGTTTATTACAGCAAGCAACTATTATCCTTATATTAATTATGAGATAATAGTAAATACTACTGCAAACGAATCATATATAAAAGATCTTTACATAGCTATTGGAGGTAATTACGATAATAATTCATGGTCATTTGTTGTATCTAGTTTAGAAAATGGCATACCAAATTATTATGTAACAAATTCCTCTGGAAGTTATTCGGGAAATATTATGAAGATTGCAATGTTTTCCTATTCAAGTAAAGCTTATAATTCGATTATAGGTTTAAATTTCATTAGTCCTGTTCAAGCTAATTTGCAATTCTTAAAAGGCTTCATTAATGGAACCTTAGAGTCTAATATTGCATACACAATTATAGATATTAAAAATATTACGTTATCAAGAGGGAATAGTTATGAAATAAGTTTTAATTTATATGATGCCCAATTTAACCCAGAATTAATCAGCTTAACAGATTCTACTGATATGGCCTCGCAAGTGTATAATATAAATGGTAACATAACTAATTTGGTAAATTATCAAACTATGATAAAGAGTTATTTGAATAATATAACATCTTTAAATCAAAGTGTGAACTCTTTAGAGACTAAGGTAGGGGAATTGCAAGGTTTAGTAAGTTATTGGCAGGTAAGATATAATGAAACAAATCAATTGGCAGGGAGTTATTCTACCAGATTGCATAAGAGCGGGGAAGTTTCAATAGGTCTCTTTATACTTGGCTTAGTTATAGGTGTATTAGGAGGTGCGTATTTCTTAAAACCAAAACCCTTAGAGACCGTGCCAAGTAGGCAGCAAAAGAAAGAAACAAAAAAGAAATAAAATTTTATAAAATTTAAAATAAATTATTAAAATGATTCATTACTCTTTTATTTTTAAAAGACTTAACGCTTTACTTATGTTCATGCATTTCTCTATATTCCATACAATATCTATGAACTGTTTTGCATTTCTCTTATATAATTTCCCATTAGTTACTCTTAAGAATTTATCAACCACACCTTCTCTGCTAAGAGGATTCTTAAAGTGACCTGGAGGATATGTGCTGCTTTCTTCAAATGTTCTGCCATCAGATAATTTTACAGTAATTGTATTTTTAATTCCAGTGGGATATAATTTGTCATGTTCCGGATCAACTTCAACTTTCATTTTCTTTAATACATCCCTGACATCGTTTGCTAAATATCTTTCTTCATGGAATGTATCTAACCAAACTTTACCATCAAGAAGTGCAGCAGCAACTATATATGGTAAGCTATGATCTGCTGTTTCTCTTGTTTTTGGATCCCACTTTTCTGGATCTTTCACTATAATGTTATAAGAAACCTGAAAAGTCTTTACATTAACTTCTTTGATATCTTCTGGCTTTAATGAACCGGCTTTCTCCCTAATTTTTAATGCAGCATCAACAGCGCTCATAGCATGATATTCTACAGGCCAATACTTTATGCTCGTTTCTAATACCTTAAAAGGTTCATTATCTTCTCCACCCATTTTTGGTATATCGAATTTATCTCCATTTAATGCAACTCTAAAGAATCCAAACTCCCCGCTAAATATTGGAGATGGACCTTTCATGCCTCTGGAAGCGAGAATTGCAGCAAATAAACCATTTCTAGATGCATTTGCAGCTGCACAGCCTTTCCACATGCTAAGTTCTCCAGCTCTTGTTTGCCTTAATGCTGCAGCATTTACAGTAGATAAATTAATTGCCTGCAGCAATCCCTCTTTATCTAATCCTAAAACTTTTCCTGCTCCTACAGCAGATGCTATTGCGATATAAACAACGTGATCCCATCCTTTGCTCCTAACACTATATGCGTCAGCTAATCTTGCAGTAATCTCATAGGCAGTAACTAATCCTTCTAAGATTTTTTTACCATCAGCTTTTGCTATTTCTGCAGCAGCTATAATAGCTGGTATGTTATCGCTTGGGTGAAGGGCTTCTTTAGAAAGATATGTATCCATAAAATCGAAGTACCTTGATGCACATCCATTTGCAAAATCTACATGGTCTGCTGGCCCAGTCCTATCTGTACCCCAAATAGTTGCAGAAAGTCTTGAACTTGATGACGATTCAGCTACCCATCTAGCAATACTAACAGGTTCTTCATTAAATGCTCCAATAGCAACACCAAAGGTATCAAGAATCCTCTTTTTAGCTTCTTCTATTACATTGTCTGGAATGTTTTTATAAGTAATATTAGATGCCCAGTCTGCTATTCTTTCAGATAAATCCTTATAGGAAGACATCTCTTTTCTCACCATAATCATTGTAACCTTATCTATTATTAATACTTGTGGATATCAACTATTTATAACTGGGGAAAAAATGCTCACATATAGCAAATATCCGTTTATTATATCTTTAGAAGAATATAGCAAAATGAACTACGGATATAGAATTGATATAAACTCATTACTTGAGAATGAAAAAATAGTAAAAATTTCTAAAAAAAGGCTTGGAGAGGCAATAACAAAAAAGGTGAGTCCATTAAAAAATGGAGATACAACAGATGAAGAGGTTTATTCATTTTATGTTTCATTAGCTGCTATTAAAGCTTCAAATTCTGTTATTGCATTAGATTTATTCGCAAAGGCCGAAGCAAATAGGGCTAGCTATTTTATTGATTATGAAGATGAAGAAAATTTAATTGCTTTAAGTAATGCTATGGGATTAAAAATTGAAAAAGAGTTAATAAAGATACCTTGGATTATTAACACAAATGGAAAAATAACTTATAGAATGCTGCCATATTATGTAAAAATGGAAGATTACTTAAAAATAGCAGTAAATGCTCAAGAAAATGCATTTCGATTAGTAAATTCATTTTTGTTAAATGGAAAGGTTTATCTTGATATAAAAATTTTAAAAAGGCTATTAGAAGTTGGTATTATAGTTAAAATAAAAAATATATCTAAAGATTTAGAAATAAATGATTTAGTTTTAGATTTTTCAAATGAAATTTTTAGATATTTAAAGTTAGCTGAAAACAAAATACCTACAAGTAAAATTGAATATAAGGCTTTTCCTCCATGTATGACAAGCTTTAGAGAACTATTAGATAAAGGTAAAATTGATGAAGAAAGACTTTATCAATATATAGCATTTTTGATTTCCATTGGAATTGATGAAGAAGAATTAAGTGATATATTGGCTAACGGTTTAGGAATCTCTCCAAATTTATCAAAAAGGATCGCAAAAGCTTTTCTAAGTATTGAGGATTTAAGCCCTTATAGATGCGATGTAATGAAGAAGAAAAACTTATGCCCTAAAGATTGCGGGGGTAAGCATCCAGTCCTTGTCTATAAAAAGAATCTGCAAGACATGTCTAACAAGTAAGATTTTTCTTAATTAAATTAGTTAGCTTTTCAAGCCTTCTATGTCCTTCATCTAAAGCTTTATTAGATTTATTTATAATATTTGATAGAGAATTTATGTTGAAAATAAATGTATTATTTATTTTTAAGGGTTGAGTTATTTCTACGGCACTCATTAATTCTACTGTAAAGATATTGTCTGAGCTTGATATAATTCCACTATGTTTAAAGCCTGATGTTCTTGCTATGTTTAATATATTTAATGCGCAATTAATTTTTTCTGTTCTCAAATGAATTATAGGTCCAGTTATCTTAAGCCATAAATTATCAAATGGCCTGGATAATACATTAGCTAACTCATATATTGATAAATGATTATGGGTTTTATACACAACTCTTGACCTATCTCTTTCCCAAGGCCAATCTCCTTCAATAATTGTTATCCTTCCTATACAACTGCTTGATGTACTAAAGTTTTCATTATTTAATGCAAGTATGTAATTTTCAGCATTAGGATCTAAATATCCTATAATTCTTTCTTGCCTTAAAATGTCTTCAATTTTTTTCGATATAGACATCAAGTACCACCTGATATAGTCTAGGTCCTACTGGTCTGACCTCTTTTGAATTTATGATTTTATATGTAATGTTGTATTTATTTAGTTCTTCTTTTGATATGTTTTCTGCAAGATTTAAATAATCCTCATCTTTTTTTGAATTAATATGCAAGTAAATGTGAATAAATCCTTTCTTGTTTATAGCTGATATTGCATATTTGATATACTCAAGAGCTTTTTCTGGTAATGGCATTAAGACTCTATCAGAAGAATTAATTAATTTTTCCTCGATTATTTCTTTTGAATCACCCAAATAAGGAATAACAATATCATTTACCTTATTAATATCTATATTATTGACCATATATTTATATGCATAAGGATTAATATCTATACTATGAACTAATTTTGGCTTTGATTTTTTTGCAATTATTATTGAAAATAAGCCAGCACCAGCAAACATATTTGTTATAATTTCTCCATTTTTTACCAAGTTTGCAATTCGTAGATGCTCATAACTCAATCTAGGAGTAATGAAAACCTTTCTAATATCAACTTTAAAAGAACAACCATGTTCTTTATATATAGTCTCTGATCTATATTCTCCGGCAAGATGTTTATATTCTCTTGTTTTGAATTCTCCTTCAACTGGTGAAGATGCTAACCAAACACTTTTTATATATTTGTTTTTTTCTAGAATTTCATTAGCTAATTTTTTAAGTTCATCTTCATTTTTGTAATTAAATGGAGGCTTTATAATTGCTATATCTCCAATGTATTCTATTTTTGGTTTCTTCCAAACTGCTTTTATCATCCTTTGCCGCCCTTTATTTATGCGCTATCTATATCATACTAATATAAAAATAATGGATCCTTATTAACTTCTTATTTATAATTATTTATTTTAAAAATATTACATTATTAATAAATTATTTTTATTAGAGTTTTCGAATATCAAATTTTAATTTTGTTTTTGAGATAGTTTCTTATTAATTCGTTAAATTCCTTTGGTTTTTCTAAATAACAAGCATGTTGAGTACCCAAATAAATAAGCTCAGAGCTTTTAACACTATTTAATATTAAATGAGCATTGCTTATAGGAGCTATATCATCCTTTGTGCCCCATATTAATAAAATTGGTTTTCCTTCCATATTTTTTAACTTCTCTTTATAATTTATTATTCTAACTCCACCAACAATTACTGCGCCTTTAACTCTTTCTGGGAAGTTTGCAGCAACACCTGCAGCAGCATAGCCTCCAGAACTCGCTCCAACAATTACTGCATCTTTTATTCCTAGGGCATCCATAAAATCTTTGACGAATATATACTCCGTATCTTCATCATAAATACCCTTATCTGATTTTCCTTGACCTGGTGGATCTATAGAAATAACTCTAAATTTTTCATTATATATAATATCATATGTTCCAACGTCTATCCACGTCTTGGCATTATATCTTATACCCGGAACTAATAATACTGGATAACCATTACCATCGTCATAATAATGTATATTTAAACCATTTACTTTTACTATTTTTTCTGTATACATATTTCTCACAAAGTTAAAAGCTGTAGGAAAAAAATTTAAAGTTTCTATGTTAATTATATAGAATTTCTAAAAGGTTTGATTGACTAAAATTGTGTAATTATTATCTTAGAATTCTAAATAGATTAATTTTAAAAATAATTTGATAAATATATAAGAAAAATGTATTATAATTAGTAATGATTTGAAAACGATATGAGCAATTTTTATAAATTTATAATTTAAGTAATATACCAACTGATAGGGGAAAAAGATGTATGCACAATATACGCTCCATGAATGGGTTGGCGTCTCACCAGATGTAGCATTTACAGAAAATCTGAAAAAAGCAGTTATAGAAACGCTTAGAAGTGAACTTGAAGGACAAGCTGATCCTGATTTAGGAATAATTATAGCTGTATTAGATGCAGAAATTGAAGGCGATGGAATATTATTATCTGAGGACCCAAACATATATTTTCCTGTTAAATATACGTTAATTTCTTATGAACCAATGCAACTAGAGGTAAGTAAAGGAATAGTTAGAGATGCAAGAGATTTTGGACTTTTCGTTAGTTTAGGCCCGATAGATGGGTTTGTTCATAGAAGTCAAATAATGGATGAGGATATTGAATATATTCAAGAAAGAAGGGGATTTAAAGGTAAGGAAACAGGTAGGCTTATAGAAGCGGGAGACATAGTTAATGTTAGGATAACACAAATAAGCAAGACATCGAAGAAATCTGGCTTATATAGAATAGGTTTAACAATGAGGCAGCCTTATTTAGGAAAAGAAGAATGGTATAAAGCAAACAAGGAACAAAAAACAGAAAACGAACAAAAATAATTAAAATTTACTAGTTAATAAAATATTCTGAGGTGTGCGAATTTTGGAAGAAAAAATAGATTATAGTGAATTTTCAAAAATTGATTTAAGGGTTGGAAAAGTTATAAGTGCAGAATTAGTTCCAAATAGTAGAAAATTAATAAAGCTTATCGTCGATCTTGGTACAGAACAAAGGCAAATATTAGCAGGACTTCAAAAATGGTATAAACCAGAAGACTTTGTAGGTAAATTTGTTGTTGTGGTAGCTAACTTAAAATCCAAGATTATGGGAGGCTTGGAGAGCCAAGGTATGATTCTTGCAGCCCCTTGTGGAGATGATAAAAAACCTGTTTGGTTAACTCCTCAAGAACCTGTAGAGCCTGGCTCAAAGGTTTGCTAGAAAGGTTTATTGGGTTTATTTATAATATGTTATTGGGGCCTAGCAATGAAGAGGGTTTTAAGTGAAGAGAATTTAAATGATTTCGAACCCACGCCTAGAGCTGGGCCCTGCATAGAAGAATTCCTTGGAAATAGTGAGGAACTTCAAGAAGTATATAGTGTGTCCCAAAATAGAGAATATGATTACGTTGATGTTTTGATTTATGATGATAAATTTTCATTTTATTTAAAGTTATTTAATGACATTGAATGTTTGCATATAATGTATGCTATTATTGAATCATGTAATGAAAATGAAAAAGATTTTTTATTAAAATTGGCTGATGAACCTGAGGTATATAAAGTTATAATAAAGGGAAATTGTATTAAATTAATTATTCCATCTTTACCATTAATAAGAATTACAAAAATAATGGAAAAAGCAAAGATAAATTCTAAACAAATCCTTTCGTATAGATTCACAGATTATTCAGAAAATGGTGATAACGAATAATGCCAATGAGATTTAGAATTAAGTCATGGTTAAATAAAGAATTATATAAAGAACTATTGAACTTTTCAGATTTTATTTCTAGGAATCAAGGTATTTCTATATTTGAATTAAATGAAGAAAAAATTAAAAATAATAAATATAGTCCAATTGATATAATAGAAAAATTGAAAGAACTAGAAGATGTTATTGTTAAAGAAGATTTAATTAATATTGAAAACTATTTTAAGAATCAAATTGGAGTAACTATAGAATATGATAAAAAATTCATCATTTTAAAATCAAAGATTTTCTTAAAACCCTATTTAGAAGATTTTCAAATTAAAGGTAAGTATGATAACGTGCATAAATTTTATCGATTCGAACCTTATTTATATTATGATCTAAAAAATTATTTAATATCTAAGGGGCTTATGGTTGAAGATAAAACGGATATACTTAATAATAAACTACCTAGGCAAATTAAATTTAATGGAGAACTAAGAGATTATCAGATCGATGCTATAAGATCATGGGAAAATAATAAATATAGAGGAGTAATAGTATTACCGACAGGTTCTGGAAAAACTGTTATCGCTATAAATGCGATGTCTAAGTTAAGTGTAAACACCTTAGTCGTTGTTTATACTAAAGAACATATAAAGCAATGGGAGGATTCTATAAAAAAATTCACTGATGCGGGAGGCATGATAGGATCTTTTTATGGCGATGAAAAAAATATGCTTCCTATAACAATAACAACATATCAAAGCGCTTTTAGAAATATAGAATTATTTGCAAAGAAGTTTGGGTTGTTGATATTCGATGAAGCTCATCATTTGCCAGCAGAGAAATTTAAATTAATAGCAACCAAAATGCCTTCTCCATTTAGGATGGGTCTTTCTGCTACTGCTGTAAGAGAAGATGGTAAACATGAGGAAATCTTTCCATTAATTGGAGGTATAATATATCAAAAATCACCAAGCGATTTATCTAAAGAGGGATATCTAGCACCATTTATAATAAGAAGAATTAGGGTTGAGCTTAGTAATGAAGATATGAAAAGATATGACGAACTTAAGAACATCTATTTAAATTTTAGTAAAGGAAGAAGTTTTAATGAAGTATTAGATGCAGCAAAGAAGGGGGAAATTAATGCTATAAAAGCATTAAGGATAAGATCACAGATGCAACAAATTATTCAAAAAAGCAATTCAAAAATAGAAAAGGTTGTAGAAATAGCAAAGAATGAATTAAGCAAAGGATCTAAGATAATAATATTTACACAATACAGAGATCAAGCTGAAGAGCTTGCTAATAGATTAAATGCATACTTAATTCATGGCGGGATTGAAGAGAAAAAAAGACTAGAAACCTTATACAACTTTAAAAATTCTCCATCAGGTATACTTGTTATAACAACTGTTGGAGATGAGGGGTTAGATATACCTGATGTTAACGTTGGTATATTTGTATCTGGAACTGGATCTAGAAGGCAATTTGTACAAAGGCTAGGAAGACTTTTAAGGCCAATGCCAGGTAAGAAATCAATTTTATATGAAATAGTTGCAAGTAGAACAAGTGAAGAAGCACAATCTAAGAAAAGAAGAAGTGGGATTTAAATAAAAATCATTTTCCTTTTAAGGCATCGTTTATTAGCTTAGGTAATTCAAATGGTGTTTTTGCAACCTTTATTCCAACACTTTCCAGTTTTTCCACTTTATCCTTGTATGTACCTGAACCTAGCATTATTATTGCACCTGCATGACCCATCCTTTTTCCTTCAGGTGCTGTTCTTCCAGCTATGAAAGCAACAACAGGCTTTGTAAATCTTTTTTCTTCTACCATTTTTGCAGCCCTTTCTTCTGCATCTCCTCCAATTTCTCCAACTATTATTAATGCCTTTGTTTGTTTATCTTTTTCGTAATATTCCATAACTTCTGTAAATGTTAAGCCTATTACAGGATCTCCTCCAATACCTATAACTGTTGATTGACCTATACCTGCCCTTGATAATGCATAGCTGACTTCATAGGTTAATGTTCCACTTCTAGATGCGATACCAACTGGGCCGGGCATAAATACGTGAGCAGGCATTATACCAACTTTAGATTCCCCTGGTGTAATAGCTCCCGGGCAATTAGGACCTATTACATTTACTCCCTTAGATTTGGCATAATTTATGAATTCAAGCGAATCATGCACAGGAATATGTTCTGTAATAACAACAACTAATTTTAATCCTGCATCAACAGATTCATAAACTGCATCTGCAGCAAATTTTGCAGGTACAAAAATTATTGAGGTATTTGCATCTGGGTGTTCTTTAACTGCTTCAGAAACTGTATCGTAAACGGGAACGCCATGAACTTTCATACCTCCTTTACCCGGTGTTACTCCAGCAACTACCTTAGTTCCATAGTCTAGCATTAACTTTGTATGGAAAGAACCTTCATTTCCAGTAATACCTTGTACGATGACTCTCGTATTTTTATCTACTAATATACCCATCTTGTATCACCTTATTTACCAACTACAGATTTAACTGCTTCTATAGGATCATTATATGCTTCTATCCCAGCCTGTTTTAATATTTCTTTTCCTTGTTCTTCATTTGTTCCAGTTAATCTTATTACTATAGGTTTCTTAACTGATGATTCATTTAATGCCATGACTACTCCTTTAGCTACTTCATCAGCTCTTGTTATTCCTCCAAACATATTTATGAAGATTTTCTTTGCCTTCGGATAATCCAATAAGAATTTAACACAAGTCTTTACATGCTCAGCTTCTGCTCCTCCTCCCATATCTAAGAAGTTTGCAGGTTTTCCTCCATATTCATAAATTAAATCCATAGTTGTCATAGTTAGTCCAGCCCCATTTCCTAATACTCCAATGTCTCCATCAAGCTCAACGAAGGCTAGATCTAATTCGTGAGCTTTTATTTCATATTCAGTATTTTCACCAAGCCTTTCTTCTTCCTTTGCTGCATAGTTCTCATGTCTATATAATGAATTATCATCGATTGTTATTCTAAGGTCTAATGGTATAACCTTATCTTCTAAATACGCTAACGGATTACTTTCTGCTAGTTCTGCATCATATTCAATAAATGCTTTGTATAGTGTTGTTAAGAATTTTTCAAAGCTTCCTAAGGCTTTTCCACTAACACCAATGCTTTTACCAATAATTCTTGCCTCATAATTTCTTAATCCTATAAATGTATCAATTGGGTACCTAATTATACTTTCTGGATTATTTCTTGCTATTTCTTCTATATCTACTCCTCCGAACTTAGAAGCTAAAACAACTGGCTTTCTTAGAGATCTATCAATTACTATTCCAACATATAATTCTTTATCATGTGGAATAGCTTTTTCAATTAAAATGTAAGAAGGCTTTATGCCCTTAATTGAAGTTTCAAATAATGTTTGAGCTGTTTTTACAGCATCTTCTACAGTTTTAACTATTTTTATCCCACCTGATTTTCCTCTTCCAGCAACTAAAACCTGGGCCTTAACAGCAAATGGTGGTTCCATTTTTGATTCTCTTATCTTTTTTTCTATATCATCTCCCTTTTTAATTAATACACTTTGCGGGATTTCAAACCCATAATTTTTTATTATTTCTTTTGCTTCGAATTCAAATAGTTTCAACCATTTTCACCAAAATTAAAAAGCAAATAAAAGTAAATTAAATTCTTTTTGCAACGTTTGTTAATAAGATATCCATAAATTATAAATTTAATAAAAAATTAAAAATAAATACGTTAATAGCCTCATTAATGGTGTATTCATAAGTCATTATTAGTAAAAAAGAATATAAGCAATAGAATTAACGGTTATAAATGGAAATCTATGGGTGTATATAGTGAACAGGAGACGTAAGCAATCAGAAAAAGAAGATCTCTACAGAACAGATTTTTATAGACTTAGCTCTTATCCAACATATAGAAACAATGATAATAGGGAAGTATTAAACCAAGGAGATTTAATAAAGGTAGTTATAGGTAATATGGATGAAAATGGTAGAGGTCTTGCATCTTATAAAAATTACAAGGTATTTGTAAAAGGAGAGGTATTTCCTGGAGATAGGGTCAACGTTAGGATAGAAACAATAAAAGGTAATACAATAGTTGGTACCGTTGAAAAAGTGGAGGAGAGAAATAGTTGAATAATTGTAAGCCCAACAAAGATTTTATGAGAAATATTGTAAACATTGTAGTTTCTGAATATTCTGGAAAAATATCATCAAATGTAGTTGAAGATATTAAAAAAAGGTTAGGTTATGCTGAGGCTAAGTATAAATTTAGCATTTATGGAGGAAATCCATTAAAAATAATTGATTATTTAAAAAGCGAGGACTGGAATGATTTAGTTTCATATGTTAAATCAATTCATGTAGAAGACTTGTTAAAATCCATATTAGAAAGGTTATATAATGAATATAAAAATAATTGCCAAGAAGTTTCAGAATTTGCCAAAAACTTATCAGAATCTCTTAATAGCAATCAAGAGAAAAAAGATAATATAAGCTTTGAATCTATAGTGAATTCATTAAAGCTATATGGGTATCAACCAGAAGTGATGGAAAAAGAAGTGATGTTTAAAGATGGTAATGTTTCTGTAAGGATTTTATTAAACGATGGATCTCTCTCATATACAATATGCAAAGAAGGAAAAGCGCAAAATTTAGATTCAATAATGCAAAGAACAAACAAAATAAAAGAGATATAACTAAGTTAAGATATTAACAGATATGATGGAAAATGGAACCAACAAATGCTTTAATTGGAGTAGTTGGTAAAACTAATGTTGGTAAATCAACATTCTTTAGTGCTGCAACTGAAATAGATGTACCAATAGAAAATAGACCTTTTGTCACTATAGAACCTAATGTTGGTATAGGATATGCAAGGAAGAAATGCGTTCATGTAGAACTAGGATTGCCTTCATGCAATGCTGCAAATAGCGTGTGTAGAAATGGCGAAAGATTTATTCCAGTTAAGCTTATGGATGTTGCAGGTTTAGTACCGGGAGCTCATCAAGGAAGAGGCTTAGGAAACAAATTTTTAGATGACTTAAGAAGGGCTGATGTATTTTTATTAATAGTTGATGCAAGCGGTTCAACAAGTCCTGAAGGAGTTGTATCAAGCCCTGGAACCTATGATCCTATTGAAGAAATAAAATTTGTTATAACTGAAATTGATGAATGGATTTATCAATCTGTAGAAAAGGATTGGGATAAGTTTTTAAAACAATATTCAATTGGAGCAATAAAAGATCCATTAGAATCTTTTTCGCAAAGATTATCTGGGTTTGGTATAAATAAAGAACAGGTTGAAATGGCTTTGAATAATCTAAAGATATCATATAATGAATTGTTTAAAATAAGCAAAGAAGACCTGAAAAATTTGTTAAAAGAAATCAGAAGGCTAACTAAACCAATGGTAATAGTTGCTAATAAAATAGATATACCAGAAAGTGAAAAAAACTTAGAAAAAATCAGAAATTATTTTAAAGAATACCCTGTTGTACCAGCAAGTGCTGCTGCTGAATTATTTTTAAGAAAACTAGGGAAAAAGAATGCAATTGACTATATACCAGGAGATTATGATTTTAAAATAAAAGCTGGGGAAATTGATAGTAAAACAAAAGGTATTTTAGAATTAATAAAAAATAATATTATGGATAAATTCAAAGGAACAGGTGTTGTTCAATCAATTAATGAAGCATTATTTAATTCATTAAAACTAATTCCGGTATATCCAGTTGAAGATATAAATAAATTTACAGATAAGAAAAATAGGGTTTTGCCTGATGTAATACTAATACCTAAAGGTTCTACCGCAAAGGACTTAGCAGGGAAAATTCATACAGATTTAGCTAATACTTTTTTATATGCAATAAATGCAAAAAACAAGCAAAGAATAGGGGCAAATTATTTGCTAAATGAAAATGATGTTATAAAAATAGTTGCTGCATCCGGAAAAGGTTAAGAGAGCAGCTTCTTTGCCTTATTTATTGTTCCACTAGTCCTTATAGGTATTATCAATAATTCATCATTATCAATTTTTCTTATTAAAGCAATAGCAGTAATTAAATGACTAAGATAAATGTGTTTAATTCTTAAAATTCCTCTTTTTGTTTTGTTATCAAAATATATCAACTTAAGATATGAATCAGCTAGACTTGTAATGCCAAATAAATTCTTAAATTCTTCTTTTATGGAATTCTCTAATAATCCTGGATCAATATCTTTTATTGAGGCTATTTCGAATATTAAATATCTCCTTCTAGGTTTCTTAATTTTCATTTTTCTAGGTATTAATAAAAATTTATTTTCAATTTTTTTAATAAAATACATATTAAGTAAATAAGTAGTTAATAAAGATACTAGAATAGATACTATTATGAAATATAAAAGATAAAGATCCATTACTTAGGTTTACCTCTTCCTTGTTAGTTTTCTTGCTTCTCTCTCAGTTTCTCTCAGAATTATTATATCTCCAACTCTTACAGCGCCCATAACGTTTCTAGTAATTATTCTCCCTTTATCTTTACCTTCTAGAATTCTTACTCTAACCTGTGTAACCTCTCCTGCAACCCCAGTTCTCCCTATTAGTTGTATTACTTCTGCTGGATATCCAAGTTCTTCTATTATTTGAGCATCTTGCGAAGTATTCTTTTCCTTTTTCTGCTCGCTCAATTTTTTCACCTTATAATAGACTAAATAGAACCCTTAATAAGTATAGCTTAATTTTTATAAAATTCTTTAAATTTAATCTTTTTTATTTTGCGGTAAAAAATCTACAGCTTTTTTAGCAAGCTTTAGAGAAGTATTAAATATATTGTTAGCATTTATGGCAGATGATTTAAGCTCATCATATAGCTCTTTTGAAGCAAGTTTCAACCCTTCAGATAAAAATTGTTCTGCCAATAAATTTATCATTAACATCCTTCTTGAAACGAGTTTTTCTTGTAATTTATTGGATTCCTTTATAAAACTAAAATGATCTTCTATAGCTTGAACTAATTCTTCAATACCTTTACCCATAATTGCACTAGTTTTAATTAATCTAGGCTGCCAATTAGAATCATTGCCTCCTAAATCGCCTTTCTCCAAAGCAAATGAGAGGTATTCATAAGTTTTGTTAGCCTCTTCTTTATCCATCTTATTTAATACGTAAATATCCCCTATTTCCATTACACCAGCTTTTAATGCCTGTATATCATCTCCAGCCCCAGGCATTGTTACAACAACTATTGTATCGGCTGCACTCATTATATCAACTTCTGATTGACCAACTCCAACAGTTTCTATGATAATTTTTTCATAGCCTAATGCATCAAATGCTTCTATCATGGCTAATGCAGCCAGGCTAAGCCCTCCCTTAAGTCCTTTTGATGATACGCTTCTAATGAAAACTCCAGGATCTGTTGCATGTTCTTGCATTCTTAATCTATCTCCAAGAAGAGCACCCCCACTTATTGGGCTGCTAGGATCTATTGCTATTATAGCTACTTTATACCCTTTTTTTCTTAACGAAGTTATAAGCTTTGAAATTAATGTACTTTTCCCAGATCCAGGTATGCCTGTTATACCTATTATTTGCGCTTTTCCAGACCTCTTTGCAAGTTTTTCTAGGAGATCCTCAGGCATAGTATATGGATTTTCTAGGTAACTCAAAATTCTTCCTATAGCCCTCATATTGCCATTAGAGGCTTTATTTAACAGATCATCAAGCATAGTTTCTGTAATTGACAAACAGTTCAACCTCTTAATTCTAATTTCCTTTTTTCTTCTGCTAGTTTTCTAATTATTTCAACAATTTTCCTCAAGCTTTCACCAGGCAAGAAAACCTCTCTAACTCCTATTTTCTTTAATTCATCTACATCAATTATTGGTATTGTACCCCCAATAACCACAGGTATATCACTAGCTCCAGCATTTTTTAATTCTTCCATGAGCATCTTCATATGATGTATATGGGCCCCGCTCAAAATGCTTATTCCTATTACATCTACATCTTCTTGCAATGCAGAAGAAACAATTTGCTGAGGAGTTTGTCTAATTCCTGTATATATAACTTCAAATCCAGCATCTTTTAGAGCTCTAGCTATTACTTTAGCTCCTCTGTCATGTCCATCTATTCCTAGCTTTGCAACTAATACCTTAAATTGTTCTGTTTTAGTATATTGGGGGCTCAACATATGCTCCAAACACCTCCTTTAAAGTACTCATAATTTCTCCTAGAGTTGCCTTCGCTTTCGCGGCTTGTAATATATAAGGCATAAGATTAACATCCCCTTCTGCTGCCTTTCTTAACTCATTTAAAGATCTTTCCCATAATTCCTTATCTCTTTCACTTTTTATTTTATTTATTCTTGCCTTTTGTCTTTTTTCAATTTCTGCTTGATCGAACTCCAATAATGGAACATTTCTTATTTCATCGACTTGATTATCTTCAAATATATTTACTCCAACAATATATTTCTTCTTTTCATCAACTTGCTTTTGATAATTATAGCTTGCTTCAGTAACTTCTCTTTGTGGAAATCCTTTTTTAACAGCCTCTAGCATACCACCAAGCTTTTCAATTTTATCAATATATTTCCAAGCTTGCTCTTCAATTTCATCAGTGAGCCATTCAACATAATAACTACCGGCTAAGGGATCTATTGTATCAGCTATGCCAGATTCATAAGCAATTATTTGCTGTGTTCTTAATGCAATTTTTGCTGCAAATTCACTAGGTACCCTAAATGGCTCATCAAAGCTATTAGTATGTAAGCTTTGGGTTCCTCCTAAGACGGCTGCCATAGCTTCTATTGCAGTCCTTATTATATTATTCCATGGTTGTTGAGCTGTTAAGGAAACTCCAGCTGTTTGAGTATGGAATCTCATCCACATGCTTCTCTCCTTTTTTGCATGGAACCAATCTTTCATAATTTTTGCCCACATCCTTCTTGCGGCTCTAAACTTTGCAATTTCTTCAAAGAAGTTTATATGCGAATCCCAGAAGAAACTTATTCTAGGTGCGAACTCATCTACATCTAGACCTCTTGATATTAATTGTCTTACATATTCTATTCCATCTGCAATGGTAAATGCTAATTCTTGAACTGCTGTAGACCCAGCTTCTCTTATATGATATCCGCTTACACTTATTGGATTCCATTTCGGTAAATTCTTCACACTCCATTCTATTAGATCCATGCTAACTCTAACAGCAGGTTCTGGTGGAAATACATAGCTTTTCTGAGCTATGAATTCTTTTAGAGGATCATTTTGCGTTGTTCCTCCTATTTTATAATAAGGAACTCCTTGCATCTCAGCAACTCCTACATAAAAGCTTAATAAAACAGGTGCTGGCGGATTTATTGTCATATTTGTTGTAACTTCTCCCATATTTATTCCATCAAATACTATTCTCATGTCTTCAATTGATGGCACACTTACTCCTACTATTCCCACTTCTCCTTCGGCCATTGGGTCATCTGGATCTATTCCTATTAATGTAGGATAATCAAAAGCCAAGCTAAGTCCTGTTTCTCCATGTTCAATCAAGAACTTTAATCTTTTATTAGTTTCTTCAGGCCCTCCAAATCCACTAAACATTCTCATTGTCCATAGTCTGGCTCTATACATAGTTGCATGGATTCCTCTTGTAAATGGGTAACTACCAGGAAAGCCTAATTTGGAATCATAGTCAAAATCTTCTATATCTAATGGAGTATATAGATTCTTGATTTGTATATTACTTAAATTGGTAAACTCTTTTTCTCTTTCTGGAACTTGTTGTAACCATTGTGGAAGGACATTATTTTGCCAATTTTCCAACGATTTTTTAATCTCTTTTAATGAGTTTTTGTCGTATAAATTACCCATTGCACACCCCATTAGATACACGGTATTACAGGAGTTTTATAATTATTCATAATCTTAATATATACATTTGTTATGAATTTTTATCTCATAGCATATATGATATCTTAAAAATTGAAAATAAGCACGTGAGTATTTATATAAGGTTTAAAATAAAAAATATTGATTGGTGTAAAATAGTGGTTAAGCTTTACTCTGAAATATTAAGTAAAGAAATTGAGATTCCTGATAGACCTGAAAAAATTGTTAGTTTAGCTCCAGCAATTACTGAAACCCTTTATTTAATTGGTGCAGGGGATAGAGTAGTTGGGGTTAGTTTCTTCTGTAATAAGCCTCCTGAAGTAAGTAAAAAGCCAAGAGTTGGGGCATATTTAAATGTAAATTATAATTTGTTAGAAAAGCTAAATCCTGATCTCTTGTTAGTTACAACTGGTGCTCAAAGAGATAGAATTAACGAATTAGAAACAAAAGGATATAAAGTATATCCAATACCTTTACCAGTAAATATTTACGGCATACTTGATAATGTTATGATTACAGGAATAATTGCAAATGAACAAGAAAAGGCTAGAGAATTAGCATTTAACCTTACAGAAAAAATATTAAAACTTAAAGATATTCTCAAAGGCATAAGAATATATTATGAAATAGATTTAGGAGGGCCTGTTAGCGTTGGATCTCACAGCTATATAGGAGATGCATTTAAATTTATGGGTTTATCTCACGCATTTGAAAAAGAAAGAGTCCCTTATGTAATAAATCCTGATCCTAATTACATAATTAATTATAATCCTGATATAATTGTCTATGAACAAAAAATGAATGAAAATGCTACTGTAGAAAAATACATTAAGAATTTGGAAAAAAGAAATATTAAAGATATTGATGCTATTAAGAAAAAGAAAATTGTAATCATGGAATATGATAGCTTAGCTCATTATGGCCCAAGCTTTTTTGATGCTGCAATGAGGTTAGCAGAAAGAATAAAGAATTTAATATGAATTTATTGGTTATTTTCTACATTTTTATCCATTTTTTCATTAAAATATAATTTATCTAATACATTATTAATGTCAACTAGTTTGTATGTCTTTAATGCGTTAAGTTCCATTTGTTTATATTCATCGCTTCCAAATATATTAATAGCTTTTTCTAGATAATTTGAAAATTCTTCAAAATCTTTTTCGTCTATTTCCTTTGCCTTAGGGTCTGTATAGAATTCAATTAATTCTCTTAAATCCTGACCAAAAAGCCACCCATTTTCTCCATGTTTTATAACTTCTAGCGCACCTCCATCTCTTGATCCAATTACTGGAACTCCATTAGCTAAAGACTTCATATATGATGTTCCACATGCTTCCCAACCTGAAAATGGAGTAAATGTTTGTATATCACTACCAGATAAGAGCATTTTAGCATTAAAAACATCATAATTATGTAAATGAATTACATTAGGATATTTTTTAGACAATTTTCTGAAGTATCCTACATAATTTAAGCCTTCTTTATCATTAGGATGTGCCTTCCCTCCTATAACAAATATAGCATCTTTGCTAATGCTATTTTCCTCAATAAACCTTGTTATAAAATATGGTCTCTTATACGGAGTCATCCTTCTTAGCCAAATAACTATAGGCTTATTATCAATCTTTAAATCAGGTTTATAATTTTTCAAGAAAATACTTAGCTCATTTCTAGATTTTTGATGTGCATCCCATATATCTTCTTTTTCTATTTTATCTAGGCCCTTAGATTTTATAAGATCTTTAATATGATCTCCAACCCATCTATCTAAATTAACACCATTGGTAATATGATTTATTTTATCTTTATAATCTTTAAATACATTTTTTGTTATTTCTTCATGTTTTGCCGAAACAGTGTATGAAATAATAGACTTTTCAAGACCAATTTTTGTTAAGGTAACGAATTCATCGCTTGAATCATAGCCAAATTCCTCATGTAATATTGAAGATGGATAAACAGGATGACCCCAAGGTCCTGGTGTGTGGGTTGTAAACCTATAGTTTTTGAATTCTGGCAAAGCTAGCATCGTAATTGCTGTATATGCTTCTTGTAAGTCTATGTATTTTACATTTTCTAATCCAATAATGTTTTTTATATAATATGCAGATGCCTTTGCTAGAAAGATGTATTTATATATCTTTTCTTCATAACTCTTTTCTATATATAATCTATCACAAAAACCCCTAACCCATTTAGGGCATTCAGCCTCAAAAAATACTACCTTGCTTTTCCCTTTTTCATATATCCAAGGTCTTGCTATTACACTTTGAGATTTTAATAGTATTTGAAATTCCTTTTCTGGTTTTAATAAAGACTCCAATGGTAAGGGTTGGGATTGAGGGAGAGGAATTGGATTATCATTTTGATCAAAGCTATAATCAACATAACCTTGTTTATAAAGTAAAGTTAAAACATAGTATTTTAGATTTCGTGACAATGCAGCATAAAATTTATCTCCTTCTAAAATTCCTAAACCTCCAGCATAAGAATAAAATTCATCTAATGCAATTTCTGGCGTTATAGATATTAATATGTTGTCCAATTATTATCACCTAACACTGTATTGAATATAATTAAGAGATTAATATTTATTCTTATAGTTTTTAGTTTACTTATGAGATTAAAAAAGAATAAATATTTTTGTAGATTATTGGCTATTGGGGTTTGATTTGAATTTAAACACAGAAAAATTAAAGAGAATATCTTTTATAATAGGATTCATTATTACTATAGGCTTCTCTTATATGGTAGGAATTTCAGCCTATCACATCGCCACTACAACAAATGGAGGTGGTTACAATAATTCCTATATAAGTGATGAGATTTATTATGTTGATAGCGCAAGGAGGATATTAGTTAATGTATTTGGATATAAAGGTGCAACATATCCATATAGTGGTGAAACTTTATCAACATATTATAATTTTGAGCACCCTCCATTGGCCAAATATATTATAGCATTGTCAATGGCATTATTAGGTGATAAACCTATAAATTGGAGAATACCTAGCATATTAATGGCATCATTAATACCATTAATAATATATTTGGGAATATCTATCAAAAATGATATAAAATGGATTTTTTTAGGCACAATTGCTGCAATGATTAGTTCATCAGATCACATACTAATAGTTATGGGATCAGTAGCTTTATTAGATATTTATGCCGCTTTCTTTTTAACGATAGCTATTGTAATGGCCTTTAGAAAAAGGCTTTTGTTATCTGCAGTTTTTGTTGGACTTTCTGCGGCATCAAAAGAAACTGGATTGTTTGGCGTGTTAGCTCTTATAATATTGATTTTTGCGTTATATGGTAAAAAAGCTGAAGCGTTAAGGAAGATTGGAGAAGTAATATTAATTATTTTGGCAGTTATCTTAGTTGTTTATATTCCATTATTTTATCATTTTGGTGTATTAAATATATTACAACAAACCATTGGGGGGTTAAAATGGGATTTGCAAAGTAGGCCTCCAGGACCTCCAACTAGTTCACCAAGTGGATGGTTATTTAATGTAGATCCATTTATATTATCATATTCTCCCTTATTAGAAGCATCAACAACTCCTGTTATTGAGGTTCCTGCTATGATTTCAGCTATAAGCATTTTCATTACTTGTCTCCTTTATAAGAGGGAATATTGCTGTAATGTTGGATCAGTATTTTATGTATCAATATTTCTAGGATTTTGGTTAGTTTACCTTTCCGGAAATCGTACCCTTTATAGCTTTTATTCGGTAATATTAACACCTGCGGCTGCATTTACATTAATTGAAGCACTTAATTTAATCATAGGTGGAAAAAATGGAAAAGCTGAAAATAACAATAGTTCAATTTAGAAGAAGACCTTTAATAGATGAAAATCTATGGAATGCAATTTCTTTAGTTAAGAACAAAACGGATATAATTGTTTTTAGTGAAAATTGGTTATCAAATAAACCGATTGCTTTAAATGATTATAGCTATTACTTAGAAAAAATAGGAAATATTTTAGATGCAAATATTTTAGGTGGAATTCAATATGTTTATGATAATGGATATATAAAAAGTGTTGGAATGGGTTATATAGATGGAAAATTGGTTAAAATTTGTGAAAAAATAAATCCATCTAAGGCTGTTGGAGAAAGAAATTATCTGGTTGAGGGTAAATATGTAAAACCAATAAAGGTTAATAGTTGGTATATAGGATGTGTAGCCTGTGTTGATATTTTTTACCCAGAAATATCAAGAATTCATGCATTGAATAATGCTGATATATTATATAATCCTGCTAGTATATCCAATGAAAGCCTAGCATTATGGCATTCAACTTTACAAACAAGAGCAGCTGAAAATGTTGTTTATTCTATTGGCGTTAATAATACAAACACAGTTTATCCTGATAATAGAATTACAGCTGGAGGGAGTATAGTATTTAATCCTCATGGAGATAAAATTATAGAATTGGGAAGTGATGATGAAGCAATAGATATTATTTTAGATTATGATTATTTTAATTATGTTAAGAATAGATGGGCGTTTAGGGATGATTTAATAAAAAAATATTCTATTTTTTATAAAAATAATTTCTTATAATAAATGTTAGGATTTAAATAATTTAAATAATTATTGAATAAATTGTTTAATCTAATTCTTTCCATTCTAATTCAAGTTTTGATTTAGAATCCCTATAATATATTGTAGGGATTTTTGCAATCCTAAGCCTACTTCTTAGCTCTCTATCGTTTGTTGCAACAAAAACAACTTCACCTTTATTTTTCAAATCTAAAGAAGTATAGAATATGGAATCATCGGCATCAGTGACATTTTTGGTCTCTATAATTTCAACTTTATTTTTTATTATATTTAAACCGAACTTTATATTAATGTTTATTATTCTATTTTTGTTTTGTTCAGAGATCTTTTTCAATTCATCAATTACACTGGACGTCGTTATTAAATTGAATTTTTGTTCAAGCAAATCTTCAAACATAGATATGGTAATAATCCCTTTTCCAAGCATAATAATCATATTAGAATCCAAAATTACCTTAGTCAATTATTTATAAGCCCCCACCCTATTAATCTCCATCTACCAGCAATCCTTCTGCTCATTGCAACTCTTAATCCTTTCCATGCAACAACTGGTCTCTTTAATTTTACTGACACCGCTTCTTTAGATATAGAGTTTATTGTACCGATAGTTAAACTGGTACCAACAGCAAGCATTAAGATTTCATTTTTCATTAATGGTTCAACTTTTATTTCTTCTTTTGATCCTACGACATTTTTAAATAGATGATATTCAAATTCTAATTCATTAATAGCTGGTGGTATTGACCCAGGTTTGCCTATTATATTGCCAACTAAATTATCTGATTTGGTTAGTGAAGGATCTAATTTAGTTCCTATAGCAACTAATCCCCCTGGTTTAGCTTCTTCGACTTCATATTTACCAAATCTAAGACTCGTTATTTCAGTTGATATAGGTTCGTATTTATTTTCGCTAATTTGCGTACCAGGACTTATTTCAATTTCATCTCCTATTTTGAATTTACCTTGTATTATAGAACCGCCTAATACTCCTCCTACTAAATCCTCAGGCTTTGTACCTGGCTTATTTACATCAAAGCTTCTTACAACAAACATTAATGGATCTTTATTATAATCCTTTTTTGGCGTAGGGATATATTTTTCTATTGCTGCAAGGAGTGCATCAATATTTACCCTTTTGAGGGAACTAACTGGTATAATTGGTGCTTTTTCAGCCCATGTATTACTTATAAATTTCCTTATCTCATTATAGCTTTCCTTAGCTCTTTCTGTAGAAACTACATCTATTTTATTCTGAACTATAACTAGGTTTCTGATACCCAAGATATCAAGCGCTAGAAAATGCTCAAGGGTTTGAGGTTGTGGAGCCGCTTCGTTTGCAGCTATTACCAATATAGCCCCATCTATCAATGCTGCCCCGGACAACATTGTTGCCATTAATATTTCATGCCCAGGGGCATCAACATATGATATTCTTCTTATAAGTTTAGGTTTTAAATTTGGTGAACATTCACAAACAGGTTCTGGGGTATAATTTTCTGGAAATTCACAACCTTCACATTCCCATACTTCTCCATCTGCATATCCTAATTTTATGGTCATTCCTCTCTTAATTTCTTCGCTATGTCTCATAGTCCAAGTTCCTGTAAGTGCTTGAACTAATGTAGTTTTTCCATGATCTACATGGCCAATAACTCCAATATTGACTTCAGGTTGTATTTTTTCTAGCTTGTTTTCAGACATATTATTTACATACCCCTTTTTATTTTGTTCGGATAAAGGCTTAAAAACAATATATGAAAATAAAAGATAAATTTTAACTAATGAGATTAAGACCTGTTACTGAAAAAGGAAATAGCGCTCTTGCCTTAAAAATATTAATTAATATTTAAATTCTTTAGATATACATTCTATTTAGAAAAAAATTGTAGGTGAAATAGATGTTAAAAGAAGGAAATTTGGCGCCAGACTTTGAATTAACATCAAATAATGGTGAAAAAGTCAAATTATCTAATTTCAAGGGAAGGTTTGTTGTATTGTATTTTTATCCTAGAGCTATGACAGCAGGATGTACAAGAGAAGGATTGAGATTCAATGAACTATATGATGATTTTAAGAAACTTAATGTAGAAATTCTAGGCGTTTCTACAGACAGCGTAGATAAAATAAAGAAATTTTCTGAAAGATATGGATTTAAATTTAAGTTGTTAAGTGATGCCGAAGGCTATGTTGTAGGCTTATATGGTGTAAAAAAGGATTCAACATCATTGGCAGCCGAAAGAACTACTTTTATTATTGATCCTAATGGGATCATTGTTAAGATACTCAAAAATATAAGGCCTGCTGAAAAGCATGCAGATCAATCTTTGGAGGAACTTAAGAAAATTATTAATAAATAAGTAATTAAATAAAGCATCATTTTTAAATTGTTATATGGGTTAATACCTAAATTTGGACAGGCTCTGTGCGAGATCATACATTTTTATATTTTCTGGTAAAGTGTCTATTAAGAGGAGAGCCGCCGTAGCTCAGTGGGAGAGCGCCCGGCTGAAGACCGGGCGGTCCGGGGTTCAAGTCCCCGCGGCGGCAAATTTCTGGGTGTAAAAAATGAGTCTCGCTTTAATATTAGCTGGTGGATATGGCAAAAGGTTAAGACCTCTTACGTTAGATAAGCCAAAACCATTAGTACCAATTAATGAAAGACCACTAATAGTTTATCAATTAGAATGGTTAAAACATTATGATATCGATGAAATCGCCTTATTAGCTGGATATCATAAAGAAAAGCTAATAGAAGAGTTAGGAAGTGGTTCTAAATATGGAGTTTCTATTTCTTATGTTATAGAAGATGAACCTTTAGGGACTGGTGGCGCATTGAAGAAGGCAGCCCATATTTATAAAAATCATGAAAAGTTTTTAGTAACAAATGGTGATATTATAACAAATATTGATCCTAATATCATACTTTCATCTTTGAAGGGAAATATTATAGCGGCCATGGCTGTAGTTCCGCTTAGAAGCCCTTATGGAGTATTAGATATTGATAATAATGGCTATGTAAAAGGATTTAAAGAAAAACCATTACTTTATGATTATTGGATTAATGCTGGTATTTATGCTTTTAAGCCAGAGATAATTAACTATTTGCCTGATAAAGGAGATATAGAAACGACTACATTTCCTAAATTATCTTCAGAGGGTAAGATGATTGCCATAAAATTTGAAATTCCAAAATATTATTGGAGAAGTATTGATACCCATAAAGATTTAGAAGAAGCGTCTGATGAAATAAATCGTATGGGAGGTCTATTTAAATAATTTTAGGAATTCCTTGTATTTCATATTTGATCTCCATATTCACCCATCTGATCAAGTACTAATTCATAGTAGTCTTCTTTAGCCTGTTCTAATTCTTCCTTATTTTCTTCACTATTAACATTTTCTTCTTGACCTACAGTTTTAGTAGTTAATACTTTTTCCTTTTCTGCAGTTTTCGATACACTCTTATATTCATTCACTGCATTACTTGTTGCTTCCATCTCATATCCACACTTTGTACATCTCAACAAGACCTTTCCATTCTTCTTTATAGGCACCATTACGCCTCCACATTTAGGACAGAACATCATACTTACACACCAGTTGTTTTAATGCCTTATGTATTTTATCGTACAGAGTTTATATTAATTTCTATTGTATATAGGCTTTCTCTTCATTGAAGTCTTTTAGAGAGATCCTTCTTTCCTTTCATGATTCTGATTATATAATTAATGAGGATAGTCAAAAGGTGCAGAGGGCACTCCCATTTGTTGGCCTTCTTATCCGTCTTGTTGGTAGTTATCCTATAGGAGTTGCTATGCTCACTCTTCCATAGTGTTTTCTTTTAATCAAGTAAGAAATAGTGTTGTTAGCTTCATCTATGGTATCATTGGTCAGTAATACCTTTGTCCCATATTTGCTCAAGAGTATACAAGGCTATCAGCCTTTTGTAATTTATTATATAAAAATTTATAATGCTTGCTAATTTTTGTATTATAATTATGTTTTAAACATGATTATTATAAATTATTTATAGTAAAGATAAAGAAAATGGGCTTGAACTTCTTTTCTTACCCACTATATCAATCTTTGTTCCACATCTTGGACATCTATTATCGTCTGTAAGTCTCCATGCAGTTATATAGAATCCATACCTTTCTATTAAAGGATAACCGCATTTTGGGCAATATGTGTGTTCCATTTGATGACCGGGTACATTACCAATATATACATATTTAAGACCTTCATTTTTTGCTATGTTTGCAAGCCTTTCTAATGTTTTAACTGGCGTATCTTCGCTGTCAAGCATTTTATAATCTGGATGGAATCTGAGAAGATGGAATGGAACATTATCACCCAAATTTTCAACAATCCATTTAGCTAATTTCTTAATATCTTCATCTTTATCTCCAACTTTTGGAACAACTAAGTTGGTTATTTCAATCCAAATTTTCTTATCTTTCATAGCTTTTAATGTTTCTAAAATGGGTTCTGGGTTTGGTACTCCCATGTATTTTCTGTAAAATTCCTTATTTCCTCCCCCTTTAAAATCAACTGTAGCGGCATCCATTAAATTTCCAATATCATCAACAGCCTCGGGCGTCATATAACCATTGGTGACCATTGTATTGAATAGGTCATTTTTCTTTGCTAAGCTTGCTGTATCATACATAAATTCATACATTATGGTAGGTTCATTATATGTATAGGAAATACCATCAGCTTTAATGTTTATTGCATCTCTTATTATTTCTTCTGGTTCTTTTCTTTCGCCATAAAGTCCTTTTTCTAGCCTGCTTTGACTAATTTCCCAATTTTGGCAAAATGCACAAAAGAAATCACATCCAACTGTTGATATACTTAAAACTGTGCTTCCTGGATTAAAATGCATTAAGGGTTTCTTTTCTATAGGATCAGCATTTTCTGCAGTCAATAAACCATAAACCATTGTATATAGTTTTCCATCAATATTTTTTCTTACTCCACAAACACCCCACGCATTGGGTGCAATTAGGCATCTTCTATGGCATAGGTTGCATTTAACCCAGTTTTGTTTATCATTTAATGTTGTCCAAAACTTAGCAATTCTTATATGACTCTTTAATCTAGCTGAATCGCTCTCGGGTCGTACCAAATTATATCACCATTGCTTATTCTACCAAACATTTTATCAGTTTTTTTAGATATTACTTTATTAAATGGTAGCTCAACACCACAATTCCAACAATGGTTTCCTTTTAATTCCAAATCTAATAGTACACCTTCTTCTCTATATGCTACCGGTTTTTTACAGTTATAACAGTAGGTTATATACTCGCCGTATAGATTAACATGGATATAAACATATGGATTTACTTTTTTGAGCTCATTATATAACTCCCTTACAGCACCTCCTCCTTTATTATCAAGCAAATAGATGTGAACTGGTATTTCCTTTTTGCCTACAACTTTTACTAAAGGTAAAAATTTTTCTAATAATGGTTCTTTATAATATAACTGTACTTCTATCCATGAATTATATTTGTTAAAATTATTAATATAATTTATAAAATCAATATTTGTATAATAATCCAAAAAATGATCATAAACTATAAAATCAATATTGTATAAATTTATTGGTTCAGCAATTCTGATTCCTATAGGTATATTTAATTGTTTTTTAATATTATCTAATAGTTCATCATTAATTAGATTTTTTATATCACAGCCTTCTAATATTAACCCATCGGCCCCCCACTTATTAATTAGATTATCTATACTAGAAATATTAATTTCTCTTAGATTCTCAAAGTTAGATTTATAAATTTCGCATATATCGAAATCCTTACACCTTATAGGTTTAGTCGATGGTAATAAAATATGCATTACTTTACCCCCCGATAAATAATGATATAGGGATAAAGCTTCTGGAGTGCTAATTCCTATCGCTGATACTGGAAGATTTAATGTTTTCTTGTCACTCATTATGCCCATCCTTTTAATGTATACTCTGAAAGTCTTAATTTTATTTGTTAGTTTTGTCTAATCCTTTTAAGAAATCTATTATAATATTTTCTAAGTTGTATTTCTTTGATAGATTAATTATTTCTTCTTTAACATTATCTTTAATGCTGTTTACATTATAGCCTTCTCTTTCATATTTAAGAGAAATGATGTATGTAGATAATAAATCTGAAATCTTAGCAATAATGCCTTCTATAGTATTACTAGATTCAAACTCGTAGTATAGTTTCTTTATTTCATTGTTTATATCTAAGCTATTTATTGCATCTTTTTCTGATTTAGATTTATCTATGTTGGCAGTCTTACTTATATCACCAATTATTGCCTCACCAATATCATGTATCAAAGCAATTGATGCTGCTTTATATTTATCTACATTATTTAGTTTTGATGATATCTCTAATGCTATTAATGAGGATGCAAATAGATGTTGTGAAACAGTCTCAGCTTTGCATGGTTCTATTCCTTTTATCATCCATCCGCTTCTCGCAATGCTATTAAGAGAATATATTAATTCATCAATTTTACTCATTTTTCTGACCTTTAAATTTATAGAAGACTTAAATAACTTATAAAATTATCTTATAATAATATCTGAACCTAAAAGATGTGGATTTTCATTACGTTGTAATTTAGTTAGGCATGAAAATTCAATAAAAGCACAAAATTATTTTTCCAAATAAAGGGCAGGTCTTCCAGGTAATGCTAGATCGCTTCTCGGTAAGTTGCTATTTTCTTCTAAAGCTATACTGATTTCCTTATTAAGCTCTTTTTCAAGAAAGTCCTTAGATTCTTGGATGGATTTTATTTCAAGATCTCTTGATATGTAATTCTCTAAAAGCTCAGGATATTTAGATATCATATCAATAACTTTCGCTACCTTGCCTTTTTCTACTTTATAATCATTTTTAATCAGCTCACTTCTTAATTCTTTTAATGATTTATTTTTCATTTTGCTTTTGGCATCATTGAAAAGTTCATATTTCCATGGAGATGCTATTATTATATGGACTTTCTTTGCATCGCCTATTAAGCTGATTAGTTCTTTTGAATCGTTGATTATTTTTTCTATTAACTCTTCACTCTTTTCATAGTCTTTGTTAATTTTGCTTTCATCTGCTTCTGGCCATGAGTGAAGAGAAACAAAATCATTATGTCCCATTAAATGCCATGCTTCTTCAGCAACATGGGGTGCAATTGGGGCAATCATTAAAGTAACAGTCTCTAAGTATTTGTTAACAACTTCTTTATTTGGTACATTTGATCTAGTTAGATACCATTTGTATTTATTCTTAAGATAATAATATGACTTTATAAGAGCGCTCTTAAATCTCGTTTTTTCCATGTCTTCTGTAACTTCTTTTATTGTGCTATTAATTATGCTTTCAAACCAATAATCTAAACTGAGTCTATAATCTCTTCCCTTATTGTAATTATTTTTCACAAAATTAAGCCATGTGTTAAGCTCTTCTATTGCATTTTCAACCAAAGAAGATTCAAAGTTTGCATCATCATATCCAGGATCAGCCCCAGCCATTATTTCAGACCATCTTGTTACATCTGCACCCCATTTGTTTAATGCATCTCTTAAAAGCAAGAAGTTCCCTTTGCTTTTTGCCATCTTTTCTCCATTTAATAAAACCCAGCCATTTATACCAATTCCCTTAGGCCATCTTTCCTTATCAAATATTGCAGCATGATGGTAGATGAAAAATAGCAAATGATTTTGTATTAGATCTTTCCCACTAATTCTTAAGTCAACTGGATACCAATACAAAAATTCTTTTCTCATGCTTTCTATGAAATTTTTATCTAAATGAGTCTTTTTTGATATCTCATCTAAATCTCCTATACCCAAAAATATGTAATCAAAAAGCTCTGGAATAAGATTTGATGGATCAACTTTATTTTGAATAAAGTGAGAAATTGTATAATATGCCATATATATGGTTGAATCGCTAAGGCTTTCTATTACCCAATTTTTATCCCAGGGCAATGGTGTTCCAAGCTCATTCATATGTGTGCATGCCCAGTCATTAAGCCAATCAACTAGTCTTAGGAAATCATCCTTTGCGGATTCTGGATAGAAATTCATATTTTTAACAATTTCCCTTGCTTTGCTTTTCCACTCTTCATTACTATATAACAAAAACCATTGGTTTTCTACGAATTTTATATGAGTCCTTGCTCCACATCTACAATAGACTTTTGAAGGAAGTGTGTAAACTTTTAACGCTTTATTTTCGTTTCTTAAATCACTTGCTATCAATTCTTTTGCTTCATTAACCTTTAGATTTGTATATTTACTATCAACATTGTACATAATTCCGTTATAGAACTCCTTCGCATAAAGCTCCTTTGTAGCTTTTTCTAATAGCTCTACATTATTTTGATTCTTTATACCAAGCTTTTTTGTAATTTCCTTTGCAGGTATATCTTTAAATTCTGCTGTTTTTATGATTTGTATGGGTGTCAATTTGTTAATTTCTTCTTCATTTAGATTAAGTTCTTTGATTAATTTTTTATTGATTTTAAGATCTTCAAGCGCTACATAGTCATATGGTGCATGGGCTGGAACGCTCATAACTATGCCTGTACCTTCATCAGGGATAACGAATTCCGCTGGTAGGATTAATACTTTTTTATTGTTAATTGGATTTATGGCATATTTTCCTATTAATTCTTTCCCATTTATTTTTTGTATTAATTTAACTTCATGTTTCTGATCAGCTAACTCTTCAGCCATATAGTCGTTTATTATCCATATTTCCCCATCAATTTCAGCTATATTATACATGTAATCTTTATTTATCCATATATTTGTTACTCCAAATATCGTTTCAGGTCTATAAGTCAAAGTAGGAATGATTTTTCCATCTTCCATCTTAAACTTTATAATTGTTGCATCAATCGGGCCTATACCAGCATATTCATCAGGTCTATCATGATCTCCTACAACTTTCTTTTCCTTAGGGCACCATACTACTGGGTGGCTTCCTTTTGTAACATAATTTCTTTCTCTTAGTTTATAATATTGCCATTCAACAAATTTACTAAAATAAGGATTAAGGTTTGTTGTAAAGAACTTTCTTCTCCAATCAATGCTTAGGCCATATCTTTTTAAATCTTTTTCCCATTCATTTGTAAAATAATAAACCCAATATGATGGTTCCTCAAAATTTTTGATTAATTCATCTGGAACTCCCATGCTTTTAAGTTCTTGGATTTTCTTTGTGTCATTTTCTTTAATTCTTCTCGCAGATGCAACTATTGGCCCACCAGTTGCATGCCAACCCTGAGGAAACAAAACATTATATCCTCTCATTCTTTTGTATCTAGCCATTACATCAACTCTTAGTATGGTAAAAGCGCTTCCCAAATGTGGTAATCCGTTCATGTAAGGGAATGGAAATGTAATAAAGAATTTCTTTTTGTTTTCGTCAGGATTAGCTTCAAATATTTTGCTTTCACTCCATTTATTTTGCCATTTGCTTTCAATTTCTTTTAAATTATTTATTATTTCGTTTTTGTCTTCCATTTTTTTCACTCTGTTCTTTTGGGTTAATGTTGTTGCCTAAAAGTTTTCTCAGCTTTTAACCTAGTAAAGTATTCAAGTATTAAACCTGGATTTAAAATTTTTCATATAATTGCTGTTCATATGATCAAAAAAGGTAAAAGTTCATTAAGTTAGGATATCAAATAATCTTAAAATAATTAGATAGAAATAATTCATTATAGGTGATACATTATATAGCTTACCTTTCTATATGACTTTGCTTTTTGACATCATCTTTGCAGACATAAACATATTAAATCTAACAACTATAGTTATTCCGGTGAAAATTATGTCAGAAGAAAAGCCTGTTGTGGTCAAAGAGTTTAAAGGAGAAGCCAAAATTGGCAGAGTATTTAAGAATTTTGCAACTTTGACCCTAAAACCAGAGGATTTGTCAAGCCCTGTAACTTTCCAAATGGCTATATCAAGGTTGTATGAATCTTTGATGAAAGTCTTCGAATCAGGAGGACCTGAAACGACATATATTGCAGAGGTAAAGATAACTGATGATACTGGAAATCAAGTTTCTATAGCAATTGATTTAGGAAACTCTATCCCACCATTTTCATCAGAGAAAGTTAAGGCGGATGTTAAGGTCACACTGCATGAGGATTAATTTTGTTAATTTATCAATAAGATCAAAATATTGTTTTTATAATTAAAAATTAATTATCTTTAAACTAGAAAACTTATTCGTAAAGATGGGTATCTAGTTTTAAAATAATATTTTTATGGAATAATGATAGCAAAAGGATTTAAAACTACCGAAGAATGATTTTCAGAGGGAGCAAGAAGGTGTATAAAACATGCCAGCTGAAGAAAGACCGCCACTAAGGGTTGTTATATCTGATCCCAAAGCAGGAGATAAGACAGTTAGTGTAAAGGTTAAAGGAGTAGATGATAATGAGTTGAAATTAAATGAATCTATGAAAAAAACTAAGGAACAAGAGAGAAAAGAGTTGCCAAAAGCGAAGGTTAACAAAAAATTAATTGAAGATCTTAAATTAAACGAAGTAGGAGTTTTGACGCTTACCATTAAAAAAGAAGGAGGAAAATCAAATGTACCATTAAAAACCATTCAAGATGATAAAGTTCCTGAAAATGAGGTATGGGTTAGCAATGAGCTTTTAGGAGAAATTGCAGGATCAAATGAAGCAGATGCGATAGCATTTAGAGCTAAAGCTTGGCAATTAGCAGTCCCAGAGGATATAATGATAAGGCTATCTGGTTTAGAAATTGGTGATGAGTTTGATGGAGAACTATTAGGTTTTAATAATATTAAGCTCAAAATAAAGGGAGGAAGCGATGCTACTGGTTTTCCAATGCATCCAGGTATTCCGGGGGCAGTGAGAAAAAAGGTACTTTTATCAGGACCTCCAGGTTTTCATCCTGAAAAAGAAGGAGAAAGGAGAAAGAAAACGGTAAGAGGACGTATGATTCCAGATCCAAGGGCTGAAAGAAGAAAAACAGCATTAGCTCAATTAAATGTAGAAATAAGTTATTCATAAATTTAAAAATTGTATTTCTTATGAATTTATATTAAAATTTTAAATTTAAAAATAATTTATCAATAGATTTATAGAATAAGCTGAGTTCTCTCAACCTTTAGATTTTTAAAATTGTAATATGCTTTAAGCAAAATAAATTTAAGGAGTAAATTTATAAAAATAATTTGGAAAGCTAGCTTTAAAAAGGTGGCCTTAAAAATAAATACTAAATATAAAATTGATGGGGGAATTTTAATTGACTATGAAAGCAAGAATAACAAAAAGAGGAAGTTTAGCATTTATTGAAACTGAAGCAGGACAAAAGGCTGTAGTACCTTGGGATAACATATGCAACATAATAAGGAGATTTGAATTAATTCCTGAAATTGTTGGGAATGAAAAGTTAGATTGTGTAAATAACTTTAATAAAGAAGGTGAGGTTGATATCGATGTTGAGTCAGAAGGAAATGATGAAGAGGAAGATTGAATCCTTAATTTCTATATTAAGGCAAAAAGGTTTAAAGGTATCATCAATAGAAGATAAAAATACTTGTTTTTATTCTGTATCAGAATATAAAAATAAAATATTTGCGTTATTTTTCTATATTCCAAAATATAGTAATTATATTATAACGAAGCTTACTGTTACTATAGGAGGGTGCGAAGAAACCTTATATGGAGCAAATGGGCTGTTTATTCTAGAAGAGAATGAATCTACTTTGGCAGAAAAGATTATAGAAAAACTTGAATATATGAAAAAAGTTAATTTTAATGCAGATTTAAGCTAAAAATTTTTTAATTAATTTTATTATTAGAAAAACTATAATAATTTTATAAGCATTTTTATATTAAACCTTTAAGGGTTTCTGTATAAGAGGGAATCAAAATGAGTCAAGTACAACCTCAAGGTCAGACAAAAAAATTAAGGCAACCAATTGTTGTAGTATTAGGCCATGTTGATCATGGAAAGACTTCTCTCTTGGATAAAATTAGAAGCACTGCTATTGCTGCAAGGGAAGCTGGAGGTATAACCCAGCACATAGGAGCAAGTATAGTACCTTCTGCAGTTATTGAAAAAATATCCGAACCTCTCAAAAAGATTGTCCCAATAAAATTAGCTATTCCAGGTTTGCTATTTATAGATACGCCAGGTCATGAACTTTTTTCAAATCTAAGAAAAAGGGGAGGCAGTATTGCAGATTTTGCTATATTGGTTATAGATGTAACAAAAGGTTTACAAGATCAAACGTTTGAGGCTATAGATTTACTTAAATCAAGAAAGGTTCCTTTTCTAATTGCTGCAAATAAGATAGACAGACTACCTGGTTGGGAAAGTAACCCTGATCAACCATTTGTAGTTTCGTATCAAAATCAATCAAGAAGGGCCAAAGAAGAACTTGAAAGAGTTATTTATGGAATTATAGTTACAAAATTCTCTGAATTAGGATTTCAGACAGAGCTATATACAAAAATCAAAGATTTTACGAAAACTGTTGCAATTGTTCCAGTTTCAGCAAAAACAGGTGAAGGTATACCTGACTTGCTTGCCGTTTTAGCTGGTCTTACACAACAATATTTAAAAAACAGGTTGATATTTGCTGAAGGGCCAGCTAAAGGATCAGTTTTAGAAGTTAAGGAAGCTGAAGGATTAGGCACCGTTATTGATACAATAATATATGATGGTATTATTAGAGTTGGGGATATTATAGTTTTAAACGGCAAAAATGGGCCTATAATAACAAATGTGAGATCATTATTAATGCCAGCTCCTCTAAGCGATTTAAGAGCTAAAGGTACAAGATTTGTTAATGTATCAGAAGTTTATGCAGCTGCAGGAGTAAGAATTGCAGCCCCAGACCTTGAAAATGCATTAGCTGGATCATCTATATATGTTGCAAACAGTGTTGAAGAGGCTAATGAATTAAGCAAGACATTACAAAGCGAAGTTAAAGAGCTCATTTTTAAAGCGGATAAGGATGGGATAATAATTAAAGCTGATACTTTGGGAACCCTGGAGGCTTTAATAGAAGCATTTAAACGCATGAATATTCCAATTAGGGTTGCTGATATTGGAAATATAAGTAAATCTGATGTATTAGAAGCTTCATTAACGGCCAAAAAGAATAGGTCATTGGGAGTTATAATTGCCTTTAATGTTAAAATATTGCCAGAAGCAGAAGCTGAATTGGCAAATAGTAATGTTAAGGTCATACAAAATAATATTATATATCATTTAATAGAAGAATATGAAAATTGGAGTGAAAATCTAAAGAGGGAAGAGTTACAAAAAGAATTAGATTCTTTAATAAGGCCAGGAAAATTCAAAATATTGCCAGGATATGTTTTCAGGAGAAGTGATCCCGCTATTGTAGGAGTAGAGGTAAATGGGGGTATTATAAAACCAGGATATCCTTTAATAAATGAAAAGGGCAAGGAGTTAGGAAGAATTATGGCTATAAAAGATAAAGACAAGAGTCTTGAATTTGCTAAAGTAGGGCAGGCAGTTGCTATTTCTATTGAAGGGAAAATATTAATAGGTAGGCATGCAAATGAAGGTGATGAAATTTATACCGATGTTCCTCTTGAACACGCAATGAAACTAGTTTCTCAATTTAAGAATGTTATTAGTAATGATGAGCTATTAACTTTGAAAGAAATAGCTGAAATAAAGAAAAATTCAGGCTTTAAGGAATATAATTTGCTTTTATCAAAAATAAAGGATATTTTGGATAAAAAAATTAACAGTTAATAATTATTAAAAATTTTTCCTTTAATAAGTTTCAATGAAATTCTTTCTATAAGCTTTTTTTAGATATGAAACACATTTCTTAGCATAATCATGAATTTAAAAATTAAATTATTAAAAATTATTTATGTTGATTTAATAATTGGAGATTATCTCTTCATCTCTAAATATTACCTTATATTCTCGTTCAAAACTTTCCTGAGAGTCACTTGCATGAACCACATTATCTTGTATAGATAATGCAAAGTCCCCTCTTATAGTTCCTGGTTGAGCTTTTCTTCCGTCAGTACTTCCTATCATAAGTCTAACTACAGATATAGCAGAATCCCCTTCTAATATCATTGCAACTATTGGACCACTTGTTATGAAATTTACAAGATCCGAGAAGAAGCTTTTATCTTTATGCACAGAATAGAACTCTTCTCCTTTTGTCCTATCAAATTTAACCATTTTTAAAGCAACTAGTTTTAATCCTTTCTTTTCAAACCTAGAAATAACTTCTCCAATTAACCCCCTTTTGACTCCATCAGGTTTAACCAATACTAAAGTTCTTTCTGTCATTCTTATTGTCACCAAGCTATGATTTTGTTTGCTAGTTTATAACATTTATTATAACCTTTATCATGCTGATTTCTTTCTTTATTAAAGGGCAAAACTTTCATTATGTGGTAATTATAAAATAAGTTTAATGATATATCAATGATAAAAAATAAATTCCTAGATTGCATTAGACAGTATGGAGTGATTTAATATGCATAAGAATAGCAGGAGAGGTAAGTCACATTCCATAAGGCCTTCAACGTTTACAGCAAATTGGATTACTTATTCACAGCAAGAAGTAGAAATGATAATAGAAGAGCTTGCTAAGAAGGGATACACACCTTCTCAAATAGGATTGGTTTTAAGGGATCAATTTGGAATACCCCTTGTTAAACCAATTATAGGAAAAAAGGTAGGTAAGGTTTTAGAAGAAAAGAATTTATCACCAAAAATACCTGAAGATCTGTTTAATTTAATAAGGAAAGCAGTTAATTTGAGGAGGCATTTGAATGAACATCCTAAAGATAAGACAAGCATGAGAGGTTTAATATTTACTGAAAGCAAGATTAGAAGGCTTTCAAATTATTATAAAAAAGTTGGTAAATTGAATAAAGATTGGGTATATGATCCAAATGCTGCAAAGCTTTTGGTTGCTGGGAGTAGCTAATAATTAATTCTAATCCTACACTTCATGTTTATTATATAGAATCGTTGAATAAACCGAAAACCTTAATAAGTTTTTTATACTTTAATTAAATGAAATAATATAAAATAATGACATATAACGGAGAAATTCTAAAAATAATATGGTGAAAAACAATTGCTTAAAATAAAGCTCGATAAAGGAAAGGACATTGATAAGCTCAAGTTACAAATTTCAGCTGCATTAAATAAAGTATTACAAGAGTCAAAAGATAACAATATACTTAGAATTATTGTTTATCCATCTTTAGAAAATATAATAGGAGGCTTAATGTTATTTAATGTTGCATTAAATCTAAATATAAAAGCATCCATATCAACTAGATTAAATGCTCCATCAAAGATTACAGATCCCACTATATTAATTGGTTATTCTAACTTAAATTATAAGGTAAGCGATATAGAATCTGTTTTGGTTTCTCTTTCTCATGAGATTAACGAAATACCAATAGGAAACTCTACTTTTGTAGAAATAAATGGTAGCATAGGATCAGGAATTTATTTTGCTTTAAAAGGATCTGATATAATTAATGTTAAACCCGAATATGCTATATTATCATTGGCATCAACATATGCGAGCAAATATGTTAGCAAATCAGGTGAGTTTAGTTCTTTTGATAAAGATGTTATAGAAACATTGATAACATCTGATGACAGCCTTAATATGGAAATAGTAACAGGTCTAAAGATATTTAGACCCACTTCGCTCAATTTCTGTGAATCTTTATCGATTACACTGAATCCATTATATCTAACATTAACTAACGAAGATTCTTGCCAGAGGTTTTTAAAAGAAAATGGGTTTGAGATGCTAATCAATTCAAACATTGGGAAAATAGATAATGAAACGAATAAAAATATAACCGTATCTATATATAAATATTTGAAGGATAATATTATAAAAAATAAAATAGATATACAAGAATATGTTGGAGGAGTTGGAGTTTCTAAGGCAAGAATTGTTATGCAAGATCCAAGAGAGGTAATTTATTCAATAATGCTGCTTATTGAAACTATGGGATTCCATTCAGCTGTAGGTCTTATAGCTGATTATGAGAATGAATATCCTCAGATACCTCATTATCTTAGGTCTTCAGTAAAAATTGCTGAAGATGTTATCTTGAATAATAAATTTAATAGGGCATCTCAGATTAATTTTGCAAAAGTTTACGTTACAAATGAGGATAACTTGCCTATTACAGCAATACAAAAACAACTAAAAATAATGGGTTACATAGACAATGATGCAATATTAGGTTACTTGGATAAAAATAAACTAAAAATACCCATATTATCATTAGAGGATTCATTAGGATATGGATCTGCAGCTAGATTTATTCAGACATTTAAAGGAGAATTTGATGGTGAATCGGTATGGATAAAGATAGTGTAGAGTGCACAGCAGAATTAGTTATACCAAATAAAGACGCAAATGCTATAGCAAAATCATTAACTCCAGATAACATAAAAGACTTACCTAGTTATTTAGATATTAGTTGCAAAAACGAAAATGATAAACTAATTTGCACAATAAGAATTAAAGACTGTAAAGACCCTAAAAGAATAATGTCGTTAAAGAATACACTAGATGACCTGTTAATCAATATAAGATCAATTATAGATTCAATGAATATTTAACCATGAGTCTGAAATTTTCCTTAATATAACTATTTATTGTCTAATATTTATTTTTGTTAAATGGATATTAAAAATAATTTTTATTATTAAAAATAAATTCTCTTTTTATTAATATGGAATAATTATAAGCAAGAGAGAATTAGGTTAGAAGGATTTAAAACCTCAAACTTTTAATTTTATATGTGCGAAAAAGAATAAGGTGTGCTTGAGTTGCCAAGGCAAAAGTCAAAAACTTCAGTTAGAGATGCTTGGAAGTTAAAGAAATGGTATAATATAATATCACCAGAGACGTTTGGTAAAATACAAATAGGTTTAACTCCGGCTGATTCTGAGGAAAAATTAAGCAAGAGAACTGTTGAAATAACGCTTTTTGATATAACTGGAAATTATTCCCATGTTAATACCAAATTAAAGTTTCAAATAAATTCAGTAAGCGAAGATAATGCCTATACCATATTTAAAGGCCATGAATTGCTAAGGGATTATTTAAGGAGCTTAACTAGGAGAAGAAGCAGTAAAATAGCTATCATTTTAAATGTTACTACAAAAGATGGTGCTAAGATAAGGGTTACCTCAGCTGTATTTACGCAATATAGATGCAAAACAAGTCAAAAACAAACAATTAGAAAAATTATGAAAGATATAATTGAAAGCAAAGGAAATCAGTTAACCTTTGATGAATTTGTTAGATTAGCTGTATTTGGTGAGCAAGATGGAAGCCTAGCTCAAGAGATAACTAAAGCTGCTAAAAAAGTTTGCAATGTAAGAAAGGTAGAAATTATAAAACAAAAAGTTATAGAATTACCTAAAAATGTTGCTAGTTCTCATGAGGCAGTTGCAGCCTGATTTTAAACTTAACCTTGTTTTTAACTTTAAAATATAATTATTCATTTGATTTATTTAATTTAATGTCAATAATTTTATAGAATAAGTAAATATGTTAACTAAAATAAAAATTTATTTCTTGTTTTTATTTTACGCTATTAAGAAATAAAAAAGGTGAGCTTAATGGATACTCACCCGAATATCAAAGAATTGAAAATGTGCGATAATGAGAGGTTCTATGATTTAGTTAAATAATCTTAGAAATAGAAATAAATTTAAATAATATATGTTAAGAATTTATAAATTGGGAATAATTTTTATGCCTGAGGTACATGAAGAAGTCATTAATGTTAAGCTTGCTGAGATCTTAAGCAATGAATTTGGTATAGATGCTAGATCTGAGATACAAAAAGGAAGGAAAGGGCAGATATAAGATGTTTTTATAATGGATTCAATATAGGAATAGAGGCTTCATATCATAAAGAAGATGCTGAAAAAGATGCTAAGATGAGAATAGAATAGGGATTGGTTGATATTTCGATTGCTCTTTGGATTAAGAAAGAATATCATGATGTCCCTGAAAAGGATCTTTACAAAGAGATAAAGGAATCCAAATTTGATGCAAGAATTTTTGTTCCCAATTATGTGGAGAATTTTAATCCAGAATCATATATTTGGGAAGTTAAAAAATATCACAGCCTTCTAATAGCTGGTTCGCTGATTTAGATATACCAAAGCTAAAAGATGTTATTGATGCGTCTATAGAGTTCTTAGTTGGAAGTCATGAAATAGATAAATATGTGAAGAAAATCAAAGAAAAGATACTTGAGAAAGCTTTTACCTTATGGCTTAATACTACATGGGGTTATGCTAACAGTACTAATAAATAGAGAAGAAACAGGAGGGGCTTGGACAAGCTTAAAGATGTCTCAATGGAGATTATTACCTATAATAGATTTTTATAAGCTTAATAAGGAAACAATCGAAAAATTATCAGATCTTTTTGATAGGGTTAGCAAAAAAGTTCTCAAAGAAATTCCTGAGCAGTTTAATCCTGAAAACATAGATCAGATAAGATTTGAAATAGATTGTGGATTTCTTAATGCCTTTAATCAATCTCCAAGTGAAATAGAGAACTATCTAAACAAACTATATGGCAAAGTTTATATTGCTTTGAAAAGAATGTGGGGTTAATTTTTAATAAAAAGTGATGTTAGAAAACAAAATTAAAATCATATTTAAGCATCTATTCCATAAAATAATTTATGGGCTAATATCACCATTTTACTAAAGAGCATTTTTACATTTAAAAATCTCATAAGAATTTACATCTCTATCTACAATACAACCTGGATATATTATCGCATGTGAACCTATTTTTTTACCAGGCAAAATTGAAACATTAATGCCAGTTTGAGCATAATCTCCTATTATTGAACCTAGTTTTTCCATTTCTGTATCTATAATGTCCTCTTTAACTTTCATTTTTATTGATTTATGATCAAATCTCAAATTCGCTGTTATTGTACCAGCTCCTAGATTAACATGCTCTCCAATAATGCTATCACCAACATAATTAAAATGAGGCAATTTAGAAAATTCCATTACTATAGAACCTTTAACTTCTACAGAATAACCAGCTGATGAATTCTTTAAAAATATTGTATATGGCCTCAAATGTGATGTTGGACCAATTATAGAATTCTTTGATATAAATACAGGTCCTTCAATAACTGTATATGGTTTTATCTCAGCACCTTCTTCTATTATAACATCACCTTTAATTACTACTGAATTATGAACATCACCTTTAATTACTTGCCCTTTAATTTCTTCATCTAACGCTAATCTATTAGCAATTAATAGGTCCCAAGGTCTTCCTATATCTAGCCATTGATTTTTAGGTATATTTAATGTAAAAATATCAAAGCTTTTAATCATTTCTTTTATTGCATCAGTAACCTCATATTCATTTCTTGATGATAATTTAATGTTATCAATATATTCCTTAGAATCAAAAGGTAGTCTCAAAATCCCGGCGAAAATCGTATTTGAAACAGGCTCATCTATTTTAGGTTTTTCTTTTATATCTTTTATAATTTCATTTTCAATTTTAACCACACCATAATTCCAAGGTTTACTTACCTCAGTAACAACTATACCTGGGGATTTTAGTTTAATTAAATTTTTATAGACATTTTTTGATAAATATAAATCAGAATATATGATAAGATAATCTCCTTCTCCTCCATAATCCATAGCCATTTTTATTGCATGGCCTGTTCCTTTTTCCTCTTTTTGATCTACATAAACAATCTTATTTTCATTTGGAAAACACTTTTTTACTTCTTCAACAACCTGTTCCTTTTTATATGATAATATGATAATAATTTTTTCTGGGTTTAATTTAGATAATTCTTTAAGATGTCTGCATATTAATGGTTCTCCCAGTATTGGCATTAGTGCCTTTTGTTTATTATCAGTCAATGGTCTAAGTCTTTCCCCTTTACCTCCAGCTAACAGGACTAATTTCATGATTATTCACCTCATTAATTTTCTAGCTCTCCATGGCTTGTGATTTCTATCGACTTCTATTATCTTCATATTTTCAAGGGATCCTAGATACCCTATCATACTCCTTGCTGCAATATATAATAATGGACCGTTAAGATTTGGATAAAGCTTAGGCAATAAATCATTTATTGAAACCCAATCACTATTTAAAATGGAACTTAGTTGCATCATCTTCTTTTCTTTACCAGTTAACGTATCTTTTATCCATTGTTGTATATCAATTCTCTTTGTATCTGGTCCATGACCTGGACGTATCAAATCCCAATTGTTTAGAGTAAACAGTTTAATTATAGATTCTTGATATTTTAAAAAGTCTAATAACGTAAGTCCTCCTCCTGGTAAAATGTTATCTCCTGCAAAGAGATTATTAGAAATAAAATAGCATACATGATCGTTACTATGTCCTGGACATGGAATATATTCTATTATATTTTGTTTAATTGGGTCGCATTCATCTAATGGAATATATTCATTAAATTTTAATGCATTAGCAATATCATCGTAATAACTTAAAGTTTTATCTATTATAGTTTTTATTTCATTATTTATATTAAATTCTTTGCCATTATAGCCAAAGATCTCGGCAATTCTATTCGCGCTGTATTTAAATTCTCCGTTAATTAAACTATTGTAAGTATCTTGACTTGCGCATATTTTCTTATTTTTAATGCCGGTTATTCCATAAGTATGGTCCCAATGACCATGTGTAATCAATATATAATCAATTTTGCTTTCATATGCCATAAGATTTTCTTTAGTTGCTCCGGCATCTATTAGTATGTTATATTTGTCATGCTTTATTAAATAATTATTTGCAGGTCTATCTAAGGGGAAATTATAGCTTTCTAATCTAATTATTTCCATTATTATTCCCATGAGATATAATTTCGTTTAGGGTTAAAAATATAAATTGTTAATTTTAATTTTGTTCCTGATAAATAGCTTATATAAATTTAATTTAAGAGAAGAAATTTTGTATTTTATTTTAATAAAAATTAATTATTTAAGTAAAATTTTTATTAATAAAAAATTTTTGACATATATAATAGCTTATATACTTTAGTTTTATTATATATATAGGATATAGGGGTGAGAGAAATGCCAATATCTACTGAAGACCAATCTAGGAAAAAACTAATAGATAATATAAGGGCAAAGATTTTCAAAGAATATGAGGACATTCAATCATCTCTAGTAGATGAATCAGGTCTAAGCGTTACCACAGCATTAGATGACTTTGACATAGAAAAACTAGTATTAGATGTTTTGGAGGAAGCTAAATCGCCAATTAGTTGGAGGGATTTAAAAGTAATATTCCAAGGAATAGTAGGAGAAGATAGATTAAGGAGAATATTAAGTGGTCTTAAGGCAAAAAATGAAATTGCTGAGTTAACCCATACAAGGTATAGTTTACCAAAATATGTCCCACAAGACGAATTAAATAAGGTAAAGAATCCTGTTGTTATGAGAAAGTTTGAAGAATCCTCTGAGGAAGATACAAATTAAAATATTTTTATTAAAAATAACAAATTTTCTAATGATATATAATAAATAAAATTTATATTTATTTTTAAAATTAAGTATTTTGTGCTGTAGATTCACTAACTATTTTCTTTCCTTCATTGCTAATTTTTGAATCATCTTTTAATATATTTATAGATTCTCCAGAAACTAGGATTTTAACTTTAGTTGGTCCTTTAATGCTTATAGCTCCAATAATAAATGGCTGCATCATTATGTTTGATGAAAGCTCGCCATCAAGTTGAAGAGATAATTTATTGGTTTTTATATTACCAACTTTTGGTATTTTTATTATTATATCTTCTCCATTTTCATCTGATTCAAATTTTATGGTTATTATATCCCCAGATAGTATGTAACCTTCCTCTGTTTCTAATGCATTTTGAATTTTTTCTCCTAGAACGTCTACTATAAATTCGGATCCGTTAGCAACAACTTTTGTTGCCTCTTCCATCGTTGGTTCTACTTGAGGTAAATCTGCAAAAAGCGCTGTTATTTTTACTTGAGTACTTGTTATTTCTCCTGATATCTCTTGAGCTCCTTGTATCAGAACATGAGTTGTATCATAACTTCTCCCATCAACACTCAACTTACTACTATCAATCTCAACCTTTATTGGTTCTTTTGATTTCATTAATCCTAAGCCCCCGTGTTTTTATTTTAGTTGGAAGGTATTATCTATATCTATTTATTTAGTCTTTACTAAATATAATTAGCACTTTTCAAATATAATTAAAATTTAAGCATAACTTTAAAATAAAAGATTGAAAATCTGCTTTTTAAAGCTATATGACCTTTTGTTTTTAAAGGGTTTTAACTCTTTTTGAAAGTTTTATTGCACCATCTACATATTTTAAATTTTTTGAAAGTTTTATTGCACCTTTTTTATAGCAATCAATGCAAACTCTTCTTACATTATCCAATTGAATAGAATCCTCTATGCATACTAGTCTTCCACAATATGGACAATATGTAACTGAAAGCCTAGAGTTACATATTTGGCATAAAGAAGCTGCACATATTTTACAAACTCCTCTTTCTTCATCAAAATCATCATAGCAGACGTTTCTTTTACAAATTTTGCATTTATATATTGCTTCATTGATACCACAGATGTCACATATAGATCTTGATTGGTTCATTATTTTTACAATCCTCAAATACTTAATTTTTAGAAAGAAACAATTAAATTTTTATGCTGGAACAAATAAACCCACAATTTAAGGGAAAATCATAATCAGCTGGATTAGGACTCCTCATAGGTTGTATAAACCTCGGAAGTCCGGGTTCTTCACATCATCTTACTTTATGTTGCTTTTCTGAAACCTACTTTTTGTATTACATCACAATCATTATAGATTTTTGAAATTAAAATCTTTTCGCATTTTGTTTTAATGAATAATAAATCATAAATGTTTTATTTTTAATTTTTATGAATTAATTTAATTATTTAATGATAAAAAGATTTTTAATATTTTGCTTAAATCATAAGTATCAACATTTAGATTTTCAAATTAATTAAATCAGATTTCTTAATCAATTTAGCTAATAATAAAATCATTTAGCATAATGGAGATAACATCAATAAAATCATAAATACAAAATATATGCATGATTGTTATCGATTAAATCAATTAAAAAGTCTTACTAAAAGAATATATCAAATCTGACTTGGTTCAATCCTACAAAAGAGTAGACTTTTGCTTGAAGCAAATAAATTAATTATTTTAAATTTATTTTAAATAATATAAGTAAATATCTAATGATAGTTAAAGTAGGATTTAATAAGGGTTAAGGCCCGAAAACAACCTATTATCCTTATACAAGTCGCCTTTAATATAAACGTTTGGTGCATAGAGTTGTCAAGTGTTGATGAAATAAAAAATATAGATAATTTAATACTTCCGTTGGGTCAATTATCAGATAGTGAAGCTGAGAATCTAATAAGTGAAATAGTTAATCTGCTCAGCATAGCAGGAAATCAAAATGCTGATATTAAAGTTCAGTTCTCAACATATGCTGGGATGATATATGATGAACTTATAACAAAGATAAACTTAAGATTATATGCCCAAAAAGCGCTTAAAGTAATAGGTTATCCACTCGCAGATTCAGTAGAACTAATAGATTGTCTTGGGGAAAGTGCGATTAAAGAGTTATTGTTAAGCGCTGCAAAGATATTAAGTAACGAAAATGCAGAATTTGATCAAGAAGTATTAGATATATATTCAGATTGTTTAGGTTGGGATAAAAAACCATCAGAACTGGACAAAGAAACTATATCAATTGCAATATTTGTCTCATTCACTGGGGCATTAAATAAATGGCTTAATTCTTTAGGTACAGCTTAAAACAATTTTCAAATAGATTTTAGTTTTACCTAAATTTTAATTTAAATTAAATATTTGAATAATTTAAAAAGTTTATATATAAGATTATAACTATAAAAACTCTAGGATAAACCTTGGTTAACGCCATAGCATCCTGGGTTGAATTTGGATATTGGGGAGAAAGAGTTCTTTCCATGGTAGGTATAGGAATTCATTGGGGTATATTACAATATGTTTTAGGGTTGCCTTTTGCCGCTTTTATATTACAATTGATTTATCTAAAAAATAAAGATAAAGATTATTTAAGAATAGCAAAAACCTTGGTCAAGGGTATGGCAATAGTTTTTGCTGTAGGAGCTGCAACTGGTACATTAGTTGAATTTGGACTGATTGTTGTTTGGCCAAATGTTTTGACAGCAGTTGGAAAATGGCTATATTTCCCTATGTACGCAGAAGTTTTTGCCTTCATAATGGAAGCAATGATAACTTATTTACTGTATTATGGATGGGATAAGTTCTCAGATGTTACTAGAACAATACTGACATTTTTTGCATTTATTGGCCCTTGGTATTCTGGTGCAATGATTCTTTCAGCAAACGCTTATATGAATGTGCCTACAGGCCTATTGCCTGATTATAATGCTACAACTGGCCAATGGCTTTATTCATTAGGATATCCAAAAATTTTATTAGATGTTCCTTCTGCGTATGTTTCTTTATTAAATGTTTCTAAATTAGAATCATTAGGCATGACTATACAAGGCACAACCAGTAATGGAGTATTGGTATATATGCCTGTCTCGATTGTAAATAGGCTTGTATACGAATCTTTTAATAGTTATATTGTTAATCAAAGCATATTAAAGGCTGTTTTAAATAATAATGTATTAACAAACCAGGCTGTTTTGCAGACTCCTGTTTTAAACATAGTAAATAATATAATGGATTCAACAGTAAATTATTATGGTATATATACCTATTTATTTGATACTCCAGACTTTATCCCAGCTTTGCTGCATAGCATAGGAGCAGGATTAGTGGTTACAGGTTTTACAATGATTGCAGGTTTTGGAACAAGATATTTGAAAGTTAAGGATGAAAAATACAAGAAATACCTAGAAAAAGCATTGAAGTTTTCAATAGTATTTTCATTGATTGTAATAATATATGAAGGCTTAATAGCTGGAGATATGATGGGAAAAACTGTTGCAAAATATAACCCAGAAAAATTTGCAGCTATAGAAGGAACAATGCCAGGCTTTACATCTATAGCAAGCCTATTCCATTTAGATAAAATAGAAGCATTTTTAGCCTATGGTTCCTTCTCAGCTAAATTGCCTAATTATTCACAAATACCTCAATTGTGGGGTCAATTAGGAAGCTTTGGTGTTGGCATAACAAGCTATCTACCCCCGCTAATTGTTGATTATACTTATTATGCTATGGTATTTGTTGGAGTATTGCTTGGTATATATGCACTAATATTAACAGGTTATTTGATATTCAGAGGTGTTAGTAAAATACACAAATTCTGGCTTTATTTAGCAATACCGGGTGCTATTTTGGCTCAATTTGCAAGCCTAATGGGATGGGGTACAAGGGAAATAGGAAGATTACCATGGATAGTATATGGAGTAATGACATTAAATGTTGGGAGTACATTAAATCAACCTACTATTTGGGAAGATGTTGTTGTTAGTTTATTCTATATAGCAATTGTTATAGGATTAGTCTATGCGGTTTATAGATTTCTATGGGTTCCAAGTAAAAAAGAGATTTTAGAAGAGGTGAAGTAGAAATGGTTATGGTATCGGTTTTTTGGCTAGCTTTTAACTTTGGAATCCACATAGTATTAGTCAACATAATAATAGGACTGGCCATATTAGTTCCACTATTTAAATATCTTGGGATAAAAAGGAATGATACAGATTTGATAACTTTATCTAGAAAAATGATGAAATGGTACGCAGTAACATATGGTATAGCTGGCGTATTTGGAACAGCCTTTACGGTATTTTTGTTTTCATTTTATCCATTTTTTACAGATGTAATAGGTAATTTATTATTAGTCCCATTCGGCATATCAATAGTCTTCATAGCTCTTAACTTCTTTAGCCTAATAGCTTATTGGTATGGATGGGATCATTGGAGCTCAACTACTCATAATATAATTGGAATTCTCATGGGAGCTTCAGCTGTTATGATACCATTTGGTTTTAGACAAGTTTTTGCGTTTTTAAATGAACCCGTTGGATTAACTTTTTCTGCCTCAAATCAACCATACTTAAATGTTGTTAAGGCATATACAAATCCAACATTTTGGCCAATATATCTAAAAAGTTTAGATGGTGCAATAACCGCTGGAATGCTAGCTACTATGGGAGGATTCGGACTTTTATATTTAATTAATAATGAAAATAAAAAATATTTCGAAAAATCAGTAAATATGCTGTTATTACCTTCCCTTATAGGTTTATTGCTAATGATTCCCTTAGGTTTTTGGTATTTAATGTCACTTAGTAATATTCCATATAAATTTAACAATATTATGGGAGGTTTTGGTTGGGTTATTGGAAATTTAGGAATATCGTATAATTATAGTTGGCTCTTTGCTCTTAGCATGATACTAACTGCTATTCAGGTATTAGCTGTAATATATATATTTTATAAGGGCATTAAAGGGTCTTTGATATCAAGATCAACAGCATATTCTTCAGTTATAGCTGCAGCATCTGCTATTGGTACAATAGAAAGCATGGAAATGCTAAATGCCTTTAGTCAGTTCCCAAGATTTATAGCCTCCTTAGGAAATCAACAAATAGCTGCATTGCCATATCCTTGGAATGAAACTCTTTCAACAGCATTAAATTTAACTGACTATAATCCATTAGCAGCCGCCCCGTTTGCAACTTTCTTCACATCAATTATGATGGCCATAATGATAGTCATATTAGCAGTGTTTATATATGTTATATTCTTTAAAAAATAATTTTAATTTTTTTAATTAAATTTTTCTCATTTAATGTCAATGAAGTAATGTAATTTTAGTCATATGTATTTAAAAAGAGGTTATTATAGTTTTATATTTGGTGGTTGGAATGCCAAAAGAAATGATATGCAGCTTTTGCGGTGGCATAGTAGAGCCAGGTACAGGCAAAATGTATATTGGGCCAAGAGGAGAAATAATGTGGTTTTGTAGTAGTAAATGTTACAAAAATTCAATAAAGCTGGGTAGAAAATCTAGGAAACTAAAATGGGTAACAAAGCTTTCTAAGAAATTGATTTAATAAATATGTTTTGGGAAAGGTTTTCTAAAATATAATAATTTGCTGTGTAGTGACTAGGTAAATGCAAATTAAATAGATTAAAAATCTAGGTTGCTAGAAATGTAATATAAGCATATTTAAATTCTCAGATAAACTTTAAGTTTTGGTGAGAGATACTTGGCAATGGCTGCACCTCCATCTGCATATGATAGGGCAATAACTATATTTTCACCAGATGGTGAATTGTATCAGGTAAGATACGCATTTGAGGCTGTCAAGAAAGGTTGGACAAGTTTAGGAATAATAACAGATCAAGGAGTAATTTTAGCTGCCGAAAAAAGAAGAATGTTACCTCTTTTAGATCTAGAAGGAATTGAGAAAATATATAAAGTAGATGATCATATTGGAGTAACATTTGCTGGCATGGGAAGTGATGGCAGAGTTTTAATTGATTATGCAAGACAAGTTTCTATAAGGCATAGATTAACTTATGGGGAAGCACCAACAGTTGAATATATAACAAAATCTGTTGCAGATATAAAACAGGCTTATACTCAACATGGCGGTTTTAGACCATTTGGAGTTGCATTAATATTTGGCGGTGTTAATAATGATAACATACCAAGGCTCTATAGAACAGAACCTGGGGGACAATACTTTAGCTATTACGCTGTTGCAATAGGGTTAGGAGGAGACGTTGCAAATAATTACATGGAAAAACAATATAATAAGAACATGAGCTTAAGCGATGCAATAGAACTAGCAGTTAAAGCATTATTCAAGAGCAGGGTATCTACTAGTGATGAAAACAAAAATGATTTAATAAACAATTTCGGTCAATATGTTGAAATAGCATATATTGATGTGAAACAAAAAATGTTTTCTAGGGTTAGTGAAAAGGAAATAAACGATATAGTCGCTGATAATAAAGGAGAATTGTTAAGCTAAACTTAAAGAGATAAAATTTTCTATACCAATTCTTAAATATAATTAAGTGTGCGGTGGTTAGTTTGACAAAAAAACAAGAATTTATTATAGCATGGATTGAACTAAAAGGACAAAAATTTGAGATACCAGTAAAGCCTGATCTTGCTTTTAAATTTAGAGAAGGTGAAAAAGTTAGCATATCAGAAGTTTTGTGGGCTGATACCATATTTAAAGATGTAAAAAAAGGACTAAAGGCAAGTCCAGATTCTTTGAGGAAGGCATTTGGCACAGAAGATATAGAAAAGATTGCTGAGAAGATATTAAAAGAGGGGCAAATACAACTTACAGAAGAAGAAAGGAAAAAGATGATAGAGGCCAAGCGAAAGCAAATTATAAATTATATAGTTAAGAATACAATCGACCCTAAATCTGGAAAACCAATTCCTGAACAAAGAATTGAAAATGCATTAGACCAGGTAAGGTTCAACATAGATCCATTTAAAGGTGCAGAAGCTCAAGCATTAGAAGCCGTAAAAAAATTATCAATATTAATGCCAATTAAAGTAGCAAAGGCTTTACTTGAAATAACTATTCCATCAGAATATGCCTCTAGGGCATATAAAGAAATTCAAAGGATTGGTGAAGTTAAGAAAGCCAATTGGGGATCTGATGGTAGCTTAAAAGTAGAGCTTGAAATACCTGCGGGAGCACAGATAGAGGTGATAGATAAGGTTCAGTCCCTTGCAAAAGGGCAAGCAAACATATCAGTAAAGGTGGTGTAAAATATGAGTGCGATAAGAAAAGTATTGGTTCCAGGAGAAAAAATTGAAGGAACAATTAATATCTCAGACTATTATATTTATGATTATAAAAATGAGAAGAGAGTTGCAATCATAGGAGTTGTCGATTATAAACAAGAAGGGATATCTTATTCTCCATTGAATGGTATCTATATACCAAAAGAAGGGGATATAGTAATAGGTTTAGTAACATCACATGGTGTTGCTAATTGGTTTGTTGACATAAATTCACCATATCAAGCAATACTTAGCGTGCAAGACTTCTTTGGTACAAAGCAGAGTAGTCAGTTTCCAGAAGATCCATTTAAGTACCTTCAAGTTGGTGAATACATAAAGGCTAAGATAGCAGCATTTGATAGGATTAGAAACCCTCTATTAACAGTTCAAGATAAAGGACTAGGTAAGATTGCTGAAGGGATTGTTGTTTCAGTACATCCAACAAGAGTGCCTAGAATAATTGGTAAAAAAGGATCAATGATAGAGATGTTAAAAAATGAAACGGGATGTGAATTTTTTGTTGCAGTCAATGGTATGATAAATATTAAATGCCAAAATGAACAGTTGGAAAGTATAGCATCAAATGCAATTAAAATAATAGAAACACAAGCACATATATCTGGGTTAACAGAGAGAGTTAAGAAGTTCATAGAAGAGGAGAGAAAAATTAGGGGAGTGTGATAATATTGGCTAGACCTCAAAGATTTATTGATGATGATGGAAAAAGATTAGATGGAAGAAAACCTGATGAAGTAAGACCAATAAAGATGCAAGTAGGAGTTTTAACTAATGCGGATGGCTCAGCACTAGTAGAATATGGTTTAACAAGGGTGCTAGCAGCAGTATACGGCCCAAAAGAATCTCAAAAATCAATGCTATTGCCAGATAGAGCAACTTTAAGAGTTAGGTACCATATGGCTCCATTTTCTACAGAAGAAAGGAAGAATCCTGCGCCAACAAGAAGAGAATTAGAACTTTCTAAAGTTTTAAGAGAATCATTAGAGCCTGTTGTTATAACTGAATATTTTCCTAGAACTTCAATAGATGTATTTATAGAAGTTTTACAATCTGATGGAGGAACTAGAACCGTTGGGGCAACTGCTGCCTCTCTTGCATTAGCAGATGCAGGTATACCAATGAGAGCATTGGTAGCAGGTGTAGCAATTGGAAAAGTTGATAATGTATTGATAGTTGATTTAAATGAGGTGGAAGATATGTATGGTGATGCGGATATGCCCGTTGTAGCTGCTCCAGATATTGGTCAAATAACCTTATACCAATTAAATGGAGTTCTAACTAAAGAAGAATTCCATAACGCAATTGATATGGCTATGAAGGTTATCACAAAAATAGTTGATATGGAAAAGGAAACTCTAAGGAGTTCATACATGGAGGTTGGTGAAGAATGAGCACTACACCATATAGGACTCAGATAATTCCCAAAATAAAAAGAGATGTTTATTTGAACTTATATAGGAAAGGTCAAAGAGCTGATGAAAGGGATTTCTATTCACCAAGAAAAATTAGCATACAAACAAATGTGCTGGAAAAAGCAAATGGATCTGCTCTTGTTAAGCTAGGCAATACCCAAGTTTTGGCAGGAATAAAAATAGAACCAGGAGAACCATTTGCTGATATGCCAGATGAAGGTGTATTGCAAGTTCATGCAGAACTTGTACCATTAGCTTCTCCACAATTTGAGCCAGGTCCTCCTGATGAAAATGCAATAGAATTGGCAAGAGTTATTGATAGAAGTCTTAGAGATCCTAAAGCAGTTGATTTAAAATCACTTGTAATAAGACCAGGGGATAAGGTTTGGATGCTATGGCTTGACCTATATATATTAGACTATGATGGTAATTTATTTGATGCGAGCATGCTTGCATCAATGGCTGCGTTATCTACAGCAAGAATGCCTGAGTTTGAGGAAATGGAAACCGGAGAAATTAAGCTAACCAATAAAATCTCAGATATACCAATTAAGTTAAATAAAAGGATAGTAACTGTTACAACAGCAAAAATTGAAAATTATATAATAGTTGATCCTAATCTTGATGAAGAAATAATATCAGATACAAGGTCTGTTATTTCATTCGACGAAAATGGAAATATAGTCGGAGTTCAAAAAACCGGTATGGGCTCAGTTTCTCAAGAAGAATTAGATAATATAGTAAACATATCAAGTCAGGCGGCGCAAGTATATTTTAAATTGCTAAATAATGCATTAGTAAGTGAAAAGAAGGAGGAAGGTGGTAAATAATGGTATATAGCCATACAAAAATAGTCGGTCCAGCAGGTAGATATGGTCCTAGATATGGATCTACTCTAAGGAAAAGAACAAAGGCAGTAATGGAAAAAATGTATCAAGATCATCAATGCCCATTTTGCGGAAGCATAGGCACAGTTAAGAGGGAAAGTGTTGGAATTTGGATATGTAAGAAATGCGGTCATAAGTGGGCAGGCGCTTCATATACTCCAAGATCAGAGTTATCAATATATCTGCCTAGATATTTTAAATCAGATTAATTTTGTGATGTATTTTGCCTAGTGTTCCTTTAAGATTTGAAAAGATATATAATAAAAATAAGTCTTCGATTTTATTAACGAGCAGTAGAGATCCAAGTACAAGAACTAGGACATTTATAAATGAGCTATCCAGCGTTTTACCTAAAAGCATTAAGATTGGGAGAGGTAAACTATCATTAGAAGAACTAAATCAGATCATTTTAAGGTATAATATTCCAAAATTGATTGTAATTAATGAATATAAAGGTAATCCGGGTAAAATTCAGTTATTTAAACCAAATGAAAATAGTAAAAGACCTGATTTGATTTTATATGCAATAATTTATGGGGTTTCTTTGAGAAAAGAACTAGGATTTAATAAAAAAATAAGCGTAAGAGATGCTGCAATAAAGTTAATTGATGAAAAACAAGATAATGTAAAATATGATTATATAAATAAACTATCAACCATGCTAGATCTAAATGTAAATGATAGATTAATTGATGAAAATAATATTGCTTATTTTTTAGTAAAATTTGATTTTCCTTATATTGATATCAAAGTTTTTAATAGAAATGTGAATATAGGCCCTAATTTTAAATTAAAGTTTGGTGATGATATAAATGATGGAAGTAAATTTTAAAATATGTTCAAACGATAAAATTGATCCTTTATATAAATCATTATTAGCTGAAGTCAATCAATCATCACCAAAAAAAGGTAAGGTAAGAGTTGAATTAAATGATAACTGTATAAATTTATTTATTAGCAGCAACACATTATCAGGATTAAGAGCAATATCAAATTCATATCTTAATCTAATTTATGCAATAATTAATTCATTATCTGTTTAAATATAAATTCATATTATAAAAATTTAGTTAGTCCTATGCTAAATGTATACATAACTCCAAAAAGTAAAGCTTGCATTGCTGTGTTTACATCTAATTTTGTTAGGTTATCATTAATTGCATTTCTTATAATGACGTAATTATATAATATTGTTATATTTGATAATAGTGTAGTAATTGGCAATACTTTAAAAACAAATATGCCCATCATAACAAATAAATATGGCATAAACAACTCAAAGAAAAATAACATCTTAGCTTTATATTTTCCTAAAATTATTGCAATAGTTTTTGCGCCAGAATTTTTATCGTAATTTATATCTCTTATGTTATTTATGTTCATAACAGTAAAGAGATATACTGAGGTAGGCAATCCAACAATAAGAGGTACGAAGCTTATTTTATCGGTTGCTAGATAATAAGCACCTAATGGAACAACAATACCCCAAGCTAAATATGCTGTTATCTCTCCTAGGGCATTATACTTTAAATAAAATGGGAAGCCTGAGTATCCATAAGCTAGCAAAAAACCTAGTAAGCCTAGAATTATAGATAACGGTCTTCCATTAAATGTTAAGAATAAACCAATAAATATTGCGATTGCTGATGATATAAATCCAAAAATCAAAGTTATATTTGGACTTAATATTTTATCAATAATTAAGTGATAAGGTCTTACATTACCTTCTTTGTCTATGTTTTTCTTAAAATCAAAGTAATCGTTAAATATATTTGATGCGATGTGCAGAAAAATTGATCCTATTATGCCTAACACAATTAATGTTAAATTTATCTTTAAGTAAATTATATATGTTACTAACACTACCGCTATGTAATCAAATATTGTCATAGGTAGGCTCCATGGCCTAATACCCTTTAAGACCTTAACCAATTTGCTCGATATCATTTTTATCATTATATCAATTATTAACTAGAGCTTTAAAGGGCTAATATTAATTTTTATTAATTAATAAATTATATAAAAAATTAAAAATATAACTATAGTAAATGAATGGAATACCAAGAATTCAGTTGATCCATTCATCTCTTCATAGAAGTTAAGTTTGCACTTGGAAAACTTTTTAGCATTTTTGAGTTTTTTAGATCTCATTAGGCCATTTCATGAAAATTCTATTGTGCTCAATTGAATGGATACGAAATGAAGAAATCATAATCTCAATTAATGAAAGACTTTGTGATATGCATAACTCAGATAAATACCAGCAAATTATTAGCTGATGTTTATATAGGAATTGATAAATAAGTTTTAATATATTTTTATAGAATTTATAAAGTATGGGCGAAGAAAACATTGGTTAGAGCATTTATTGCAGTAGATGTAAATGATAATAGTATAATCAATAAAATAAATGATACTATTCAGGCATTAAGTGAACTTAGTTTAAAAATAAAATTTGTTGAAACAGAAAATTTGCATATAACACTAAGATTCTTAGGGGAAATAAGCGAAGGGGATGTTTTAACAATAAAAGAAAATGTGATCAGCAAATTAAAATGTGAGCCATTCAATATAGTTTTGAAAGGTCTAGGGGCATTCCCAAATAATGAAAATCCAAGGGTAATTTGGATAGGTATATCAGAAGGATTTGATTTTTTGAAAAAACTAAAAATTCAGATTGATGATCTTTTAATCAAAAATGGATTTAAATTATCGCATGAAGAATTTGTTGCGCATTTAACAATAGGTAGAATAAAATTTGGTAAATCCAGTGCATTAAAGGAGTTATTAGAACAATACAGAAACTTTGATTATGGTACAATTAAAGTAAATTCAGTTAAGTTGAAAAAGAGCACCTTAACAAGACAAGGACCTATTTACGAAAATTTAGTGGAGGCTAATTGTAAATGAGTTGCAATAGAAATGATTTAGAAGAAAATATATTAAATCAGATTAAGCCTACTCCATTTCAAATAAAAATTCTAGAAAGGTTTTCGAATATTATTAAAAGAAAAATAAGCTATTGCATGAAAGGCAATGGTTTAGACGGTGTAGTAGAAGAAGTGGGAAGCTTTGCAAAAGGCACATTGTTAAATGATAAATGGGAATTAGATATATTTGTTTTATTAAAAGATATAGATAATGAATGGATAAATAATAATGGTAAGAACTTCTTATTATCATGCTTAAATGATTTTCCAACTATAATAAAGTATAGCCAACACCCGTATGTAACAGTATCATATATGGGTTTAGAGGCAGACGTTGTACCAACAGTGTTCGTTGAAAAGCCTAGAAAAAATGGAATGGGGGTTGAAAGAACGCCTTTTCATACAAGATATATTAATTCAAAACTTAATGCTTGCCAAAAAGACGATGTCAGGTTGCTTAAATCATTTTTCAAGGGGTTATCAATATATGGAGCAGAAAGTCATATTGAAGGATTTTCTGGATATCTTTCAGAATTATTAATAGCTTATTATGGGAATTTCTTTAATGCATTAAAGAATATTTCAGGTTGGAAGGATTTAATTTATATAGATATAGAAGGTAATGGAAATAGGGATGTATTAATTAAAAGATATCCTCAATCAAAGCTTATTGTAGTGGATCCAATAGATCCTTATAGAAATGTAGCAGCTGCAGTTAGTCAAAAAAGCATTTCAACTTTAATTCTTGCATCAAAACTTTTTTTGGAAAAGCCAAACATTGTTTTTTTCCATAAGTTTTCTCATAATGTAAAATCTAATATAGATACACCTTTATTATTAACTATAGGCCATGGGGTATATTATAATTATCCACCAACAGATATTTGGGGAAAATTAAAAAAGATTACTGAAAATTTAGAAAATAAAATAAATGAACTTGGAATTGGAATTATTAAAAGTTCTTATTATACTAATGAATCAAATCTGATTGCTATTGGGTTTTTGATAGATAGAGACGCATTGCCTAAAACAGATATAATGGAAGGACCAAGTGTTTATGATGATATAAATAGCATTAAATCATTTATTAAAAAAAGGTTAGATGAGAAAGGAATAGTTTATATTAACGATAGCAAAGTTTATGGTGGTAGGAATAAAAAAATTAAAGACTTGATAGATTTTGTTAATAATTCTGTAATGGAATCTGGAATTAAATTTAATAATAAAATTGAAACCAGAGTTTACAATAACTTTGATGATATAGATATTAAAGGTGAAATTAAGGAATGGATAAAAAACTCTCTCTACTCGATTCCTGCTTGGATGATAAACATATAAATGAAAAAGATACAATATCATTAATTTGTTATCCAAATTCAAACAAATGCGATACATACTATAGGTTAAATCAAATTGATACGTTAGGAATAGAAAAATTATGCAATTATGGAAATATTATGATAAATGGTAACAAATATAGGAATTTTCACATATTAGGAAAAGGGCATTCTAGTATTGTATTGCTTGGATACGTTAAAAAAATAGGTTTAAAAGTTATTAAAATAAGAAGGGTTGATAGCAAAAGGTCTGAACTAATAAATGAGGGTAAAATTCTTGAGAAATTGTCTAAATACGGTATTTCTCCTAAAGTTTATGGCTATTCTAGAGATTTTTTGATTATGGATTATGTGGGAGAGATAAATTTAGGCTATGTATTAAATAATGAGAACAAATCCAATATAATAAACTCTTTGATAGAAAGTCTTAAAAGCATTAAATTATTAGATTACACAAATATAATACATAATGAGTTGAATAGGCCATGGAAAAATATTTACTTTCCTAATTACCCAAATTATTTTCCTGCATTAATTATAGACTTTGAATCATATTCTGAAGGTTGTGGAAATTTAAATAAATTTATTGGGGGGATAATTGGAAAACTTAATATAACTAGATTTTCAAAAAATTTGTTAGAGCTCTTAGCAGAATATAAAAACAAAAATTGTGATCCTTTATTTTTTGATAAAATAATAAAAGAATTACTCTTTATCATCAACACTTGCTTCATTAGATAAGCTCGATTGGGTTATTCCTTTCATATTATTCAAAATACTACCCTTAGTTTTATCAATTAATTTGTATCCATTTTCTTCATAAAGTTTGTTAAACATTTGAAATGAGAAGAATCTTATGCTTTTTGGCTTTAAATTTAAAGGTTCACCACAAACAGGGCATGTTAGTCTATCAAATCCGCTCAGGGCCTTTTTTGGTATGGGGGGTCCATTAAATTTATTTTTATCATTTTTATCTCCTATTACATACCTATATAGAATTGTTTGACAATTTTTGCATACTATTAATATTTTTCCTTCATTGGACATATGATTCAAATTAATCACCAAGAGTCGATCAGTTCCTCAGTAATACTAATGTTAACAAATTCTTTTAATAATTGAGTCTAATATAACAAAGTTTTAGTATCAATGAATTTTAGAAGTTATTAATAGAACTTAATTGAAAGTATACCTGATAGTTATAAAAAAATTTGTTTATAAATCTGAGTAAAATTTTAGGTAAACATAATACAAGCTTAATAACCGTAACAATTAAGTTTAAGGTTATAACTATTTAATAATTATTGATATCATAATAATTATTAATATAATAGATTTTCTATCAGCTCAAAAGGAGAGGTTCTGCGTATTGATTCTTATTATAAATCTTATATGAGAACATCGAGAGGTTCAGAGAACACTCTTATAAATATTCATGAATTGATATAAGAGATCAACAAACCTCACCCTTTAGGGCGGGGAAGAGGTCAGTTAGAAAGCTGAGTAAGAGAACTTTCATATCTAATATAGCTATAAATTACACGTTACTCATATTTCTCTCATTAAATTAAGTAATAAAAATAATTTACTTTATCCATCTTCCTTATTAATAACAAGGCTTTCTTATATTCTGTAAGTTTTAAAGCTTAGACCTAAAAATTTTTAGATATATAAAATGTTAAATCATTAATTGGGAGTATAGCAAGTTATTTATTAACTATGCGTAGAATTTTTAATCCTATAGAATGTAATAAATATAAAGGATGGGGCCGTCGTCTAGCTTGGTAGGATGCCAGCCTGGGGAGCATTTCCCTATTCCACCAATGCCTAGAGCGCTGGTGGTCCGGGGTTCAAATCCCCGCGGCCCCATTAAAGGTGAACAATATATGAGTTCAGAAAATATAATAAAAGTAGGAGGAAAGCAAATAGAGATAAATGATGAAGTACTGCTAAAAGTTAGAAAGTATGTTAATACAGAAATGAATTTAGATGAACTTTCAAAAGAACTTGGTTTAGATGGTTGGGAGGAAGCTTATGAGTTCATAAAGAAAATACCAGCATGGATGTTAAGAAAATATAGTAAAAGCCTAAATAAAAAATAATTTTTTATCATAGTATTTCATATTAATTTGGATAAGTTTTATTGATAAGCCTTATTCCTATTAGAAGCTAATTAACATTAAAATGGATTATTAAACTAAATCATTTTGTTTCAATTATTCCTGGCTTTAATACAAGAATTTTATTCTGTAATTCTCTTCTGATATAATTGTTTACATTAACCAATGCAGCTCCTTTATTTGGTATTCCATATATAACAAGAGAATTATCCTGAGCGCATGATAATGTAGGTAACGCCAATAGATCTTCTTCTCCATCAACATAAATTAAGATTTTCTCTTTGTTTTTACTTTTCAATATGTTACACAATAAATCTATGTTGTCATAAGTGAGCATCCCGGGAGGATTTTTTATTTTTATGAGATTATAATCGATAGGATTGCTATCAAAAGAAAAGCCTTCTTTACTTCTAAGAGTTTTACCATCTATAATAATAATATCAGGTTTTCTATTAGCTTTAAGACAATAATATGTAACTACGTCCCCTACACATATAACAAAATTCCATTCACGACTTTCTATATATGATTTAAGTTCTCCAGAAATAACCCTTCCTCTTGGTTGCGAAAAATCATATCTTACATTCTCAGGTAAGGTTAGGCCAACGAATTTCATATTTATATCATCTATTTACTTTATAATGTAAGAACCTGATACTTTAATAGCATATGTACCTTTCTTGTTAAACTTTAATTCTTTTGCTATTTCTGAATCCGTGCTTATTACAACAAAAATACCTTCCCAATCTTCAGTAAAGTTATTGCTGCCACAAACTGGACATATATTTGCCTCCTTTGGAACTAAAGCTCCACAATTCTTACATGCCTTCATTGCAATTTTCTTCGTAGGCATTTTTCTTGGCAATATTTTCACCTATGTATATAAATTATAAAATACGCTAATATGTTTTTATAAAAAATTTTACTAAAAATTAATTATTTATTTTAGAAATTTTTTCAAATATATATCTCTAAGTAAGGCTATATTTAAATCGATTACTTGATATATTATATATTTATGCTAACAGATACTAAAATATCTATTTCCCTAATTATTCCCTTAATTGTCTATTAAAGAGGTAGATGAGATATGCCCAAGAAAGATGAAGAAGAATTTGAAGATCTAGATGATGAAGAGGAATTCGAGGAAGAAGATGAAGAAGAATTTGAAGATCTAGATGATGAAGAGGAATTCGAGGAAGAAGAAAGCGAGGAAGAAGAAAGCGAGGAAGAAAGTGAAGAAGAGGAATTCTAAGAATATAAAATTTTTTAATTTAATTTTTGGAATTTCATCTTTTGCCCCATATCATGATAATTTCTACATTTAATTGTAATAATTAAGTTAGTATTTTACTTATAGAGATTTAACACTATGTCTGGTTCTCAATAAACATATATAAAGCACTGTTACGAACTTAATAGTGGAAATATTAGAGAGAGTTAACACTATGTCTGAGCGTCATGATAGCTGGCATAAACAAGATGAGGATGGTAAAAATAATTTTTTTGATATGCTGGATTCATCAAAAAATGTTAAACTAATGGTATTTAGATTGCTTGGAGCGCTCAAATATTTTTATTCATTTAAGGAATTGGAAGAAAGACTTAATGTCCCCGCTCAGATTTTATGGAGATATGTTACATTAAGAACAGTGCCAGAAAGATCAACAGCTGAAAAGATTTTAAATAAGATAAGGTCTTCACATATAATAGATGATATATTATCAAAGTATTATATTGAGAATGAAGAATTATGGTCGCTTTTAAGCAATCCTGGTATAATGACGTTAGCAGGATTAAGGGCTTTAGACGATTTAAAAGATCAAAAAATTAATGTAATAGTCTCAGCCCCTGATAGCTATGCAGCAGCTTTAGGGGCTACATTCTCATCGTTATTTCATGCAAAATTATGTGCTGCATCTCATAGCCCTTATTCAAAACATATCATATCTAAGAACTATAAAGTAAGTTCTGAATTCTTTGATGTTTTGTTATTGCCAAGAGAATGCATCTCTAGGAAGAGTAAAATAATAATAGTGACAATAGATGGAAATAAGACAGCATTATTAAGTTCAATGATAGATTTAGCTATAACAAGGCAAACCCATGTAGAAGGAATTGTTGCTGTTATGGGTTCAAAAAGCAAAATAGAAGAGCTAGCAAAGACTAAACTTAAATATAATACAAAAACAATAGTTCTTATAAATACTGATGATATAAAAGAAATTAAACATAAGGAACAAAGCGTAAAAGTAGATTTTAAATAAATATTTATTTTAGTAAGATTAAGAATAAAATTTATTAAATAAGCTTCTATTTAATAAAATGGAGATAAAATTGAAATTATTTGGCACTGCTGGAATAAGAGGTTTGTATCCAGTTAAAATTAATCCAATTTTATCATATAAGACTGGGTTATCATTAGCTAATTATTATGGGGGTAAAGGAGAAGCAATTGTTGGAAAGGATGTAAGGAATACAAGCGATGTATTATCATTTTCTTTATCATCAGGTTTGATGGCAGGGGGTATGAATGTCACATATATAGGTATATCACCAACACCATTAGTTGCTTATTCAACAGATAGACTTAATGCAAAAGTTGGGGTATCTGTAACTGCAAGTCATAATCCTCCTGAGGATAATGGTATTAAGATCTTTGGGCAAAATGGTATAGAAATAAATGAATTAGATGAAAATAAGATTGAGGAAATAATTCTAAATGGAAAAGAAGGTGATTTGCAAAAAAGTTGGGAAGAAGTTGGAAGCTTATCTTTTAATAATTATATTGAAAAGAAATATGAAGAAGATATAGTTAATCATATTAATTTTATATCAAATCAAAGAAAGCTTAAAATATTAATCGATTGTGCAAATGGATCTGCATCAAATATTACACCAACAATTTTAACGAAGCTCAAAGTAGGTCAAATTATAGGAATAAATTGTAATTACGATAGTAAGTTTCAGGCAAGGCTTCCTGAGCCAAGGCCAGATGTTTTACAACAATCTATCAGTGTTATGAATCAATTGGGAGCAGATTTACTTATAGCACACGATGGTGATGCTGATAGGATGGCTATTGCTGTCCCCGGGTTAGGATTTGTGAAACAAGATATTGTTATTGCTTTATTTGCAAAATATTTCCTATCTAATAAAAAAGGAGATATTGTGGTCTCATTAGATGTTGGTAATGAAGTTGAAGAGCTGGTTGAAAATTATGGAGGAAAAATTATTAGGGCAAAATTAGGAAAAATACATGAAAAAGCTATTGAATCAAAAAATGTATTAATGGCAGCTGAACCTTGGAAACTAATAGACCCTTCGTTTGGTTTATGGGTTGATGGTATTTATGAGGCAGCATTGATATCAAAAATATTCGCCGAGGAGAAAAGAAAACCTATTGAAATAATTAAAGATATTAAAATTTATCCAAGCGCAAGGATTTCTCTTAACTTAAGTATACCTGAAGACTTCAATTTAAACAAAGAATCTATAGTTAAACAAATTTTAGATAATTTTGCATCAGAATTAGATAAGGATTCTTATAATATAATCGATATTGATGGGTATAGAATTAATTTTAAAGACAAAAGCTGGATATTATTTAGAGCTAGCGGAACAGAAAATAAGATAAGGTTTTATATACAATCTTATGAAAAAAATAAATTAAAAGAATTAATAGAAAAGGCAAAAGAAATAGGAATTCAAGTTTTAAATAAATATTCCATTAAAATAAAAGGTATAGAAGAATATGTTGAAATGGGAAATGAAAACAAATAGCTTTTAAATGTTTTTAAGGATTTAATGGGTTATATAGATTTATTATCTCCAAAAATATGGATTAGCCTGGGCAGTTCTATAACTCCAATTTCTCTATCTACTATTATAGGTACAGTATTCTCTATATCACCTAATTCCCTTGAAATTGGAGATAAATAAGAGCTCTTATCAAGGTTAACAACAGTTCCTGTTTGATATAACCCAATAGGAGGGAGTACTAATGCAGTAGAACCATTTTTCAAGGGCATTTTTAATAATGCCTGTAATCTTACTTTACTGCCTGATAGATTAATTTCAACGCTTGGATGTTCATGGCCCATAACAATGAATTGATATTTTTCTATGTCATCAAATATTTTATGTCCATGAGTAACTGCAATCCCATCTCCAAGATCTAAAAAATTATCTTCAACTTGTATTCCTAGATCTTTTAATAAATTGGATATATATGTATCATGATTTCCTTTAACCAAGATAACCTCCTTTATATTAGATTTCGCTGCAAAACTCATTAATTCTAATATTTCCGCTCTTTCTTGCCTTATCAATTTTTCGAATACATGTTTAAGATCTCCAGCTATTACCAATTTTTTAAAATTAAGTTTACTTATTTCATTTATTATATTCTTAGCTTTTTTCAATTGCAACCTAGGTAAATATACTCCTTGAGATGACATAGCTTCTTCGTATCCTAGATGGATATCACTAATTATAGCTATCTTCTCTTTCTCATATGCCAATACCGGCAATCTATTGAGTATTTTGAGTTTTTCATTAAATGACATCTTTACTCGATATATTTGTTTTTTATAAAGTTTATAAACATCTTTTCTTAATAATCACTTAAACTAATGATTTATTAAAATCTCTATTTATATAAAAAATATATTAAATTCATGTTGAGATTTAAATTTTTATTGATTTCTATGTATAAGAGGGATTAAAATGGGAGATAGTACAAAATCAATTAATAGTGAGTATTCAGATGAATTTGGTTCTATTATTCCTCCAATTTATATTAGTTCTATTTATAGATATATAGATGAAGATACATCTAAAAAAAGTGATAGAAACATTACAATAAAATATTATAGAGAAGAAAATCCATCATTAAGGATTTTAGAAAAAGTATTATCGTCTCTAGAAGGTTCTGAAGATTCGCTAGTATTTAGCAGTGGTATGGCCGCAATTTCTACAATAGCAATGAATTTTTTGAAAAAGAAATCAAAGGTTTTACTATTGAAAGAGATGTATGGATCTACTATACAATTATTTGAAAACTTATCTAATAAATTTGACATAACTATAAAAAAGGTTTATCCAAATCATGAAAATATTATTGAGGAGCTTGAGAAAAACACATATGATTTAGCCATTATAGAATCTATTACTAATCCTACACTAAAAGTTATTGATATTTCTAAAATAGGTGATATTATTAAAAAATTAGATACAAATGTAGTGGTTGATAATACATTTGCAACGCCAATATTATTGAAACCTTCAAAATATGGATTTAAATTAATACTTAATAGTACAACTAAATATTTATCAGGTCATAACGATACAATGGGTGGTTCAATATCAGGTAAATCGGATTTGATTAATGAGTTATGGGAATGGAGAAGATTATTAGGTAATATTCAACAACCATTTGAAGCATATTTAACGCTGCGCGGAATAAAGACATTACCAATAAGAATTAAGCAACAATCAGAAAATGCATTAGCTATTTCAGAATTTTTGGCTGATAATAGCAAAATATCAAGGGTATTATATCCTGGATTAAAAGATAGTGAGTATAATAAAATAGCATTAAAGATTTTTGAAAAACCATATTTTGGAGGTGTCTTATCATTTGAAATTAAAGGTGATCTGAATCAAGCAAAGGATTTCTTAAGAAATCTAAAAATAATTAAGCCATCACCAAGTTTAGGTGGGACAGAAAGCATAGCTACTCTACCATCGATTACAGCATCCAGATATATTGATGAAAGCGACAAAAAAGAACTTGGAATTTCTGAAAAATTAATTAGATTATCAGTAGGGCTAGAAGATACTGATGATCTAATAAATGATATACAACAGGCTTTAAACAAAATATAACTATTGTATATTCTCTGATAGTAAATAATCAGCAAAAGCCTCTTCTTATAAAAATATTAGAAATACATAAAGGAAAATCAATATAAGATAGAAAAGTTATGCTATATAGTAAAGTATCCGGTCCTATTAACAGAACTTTGGAGTTCCCGTACATTCATGACATACCTCGGCTCATACCTCTCATTAAGGCATGAGCTATGCTTAACTTTCTATCTACGCTTTCATGTGAACTTCTCCCCTTGGGGAGTCATTTCAGGATTTATATCCTTTACCCAAATTATTTTATTGTTACGTACTCTTCTAGCTAGGAATGGTTCTAGCTTATTATATAGATGAAACTATAGGTAGACCTATTAAGCCTAAATCTTCCCATATATTTCATACAAAATTTATTAAGTAACTATACTTCTACAAAGGCCCTATAACCAATGAGGATATTTAAGAAACTATGAAACATGAAATCCTAATTACAAAAGGATGATCTTCATGTGTATAGAGAGTTTAATAATATTTTATAATATATTTTTAAATTTTTGTTATAATCATAACAAATATATTCAATTTTAACTTTTATATAATAATTTTAACCTTAAATTTTACTAAAATATATTTTGGAAGTGAATAAAGATGAGTTTAGTTAAAATTGAAAGATTAGCCACTGGAGTAAAGGGTTTTGATAAGTTAATATCAGGAGGTATACCAAGAGGATTTTTTGTGGCTGTTGTAGGAGAGCCTGGTACTGGCAAAACAATTTTCGGAATACATTATGCATGGCAAGGGGTTAAAGAAAATGACAAAATAATTTATGTTACTACTGAAGAAAGCAGAGAAAGTATAATAAGACAGGCTAAGATGTTCGGGATGAATCTTGATGAAGCTGTAGACAGCAATAAAATGATAATCATCGATGCTCTTATGAAAAATACAAACGATGAATGGACTCTTAATGAAACCGATATTGATGAATTAGTTAAGAAAATTATAGATGCAAAGAAAAAATTAGGTTATGGTCGTGCAAGACTAGTTATTGATAGCATGTCGACATTTTGGTTAGACAAACCTGCAATGGCAAGAATTTATAGCTATAATATTAAAAGGGTACTTTACAAGTGGGACTTTACTGCATTGTTAACAAGTCAATATGCAATAACAACATCAAGTGCTTTTGGTTGGGGAGTTGAGCATGTAGCTGATGGAATTATTAGATTTGGAAGAAGAATAGTTGGTGGTGAACTTAAGAGATATGTTTTAGTTGAAAAGATGAGGCAAACACCACACGACTTGAGAGTTCATTATATTACTATTGAAGATAAGATAGGTATGAAAATAGAGGAAGCTACGGAATTAAGGCAAGAGGATGTATCTATGCCAGAAAAACTCAAAAAGCAGTTAAAGAACCATGAAGGGATATAAAATATTTTTTCTGCGATAAAGAACATTTTGATCAAATAATATATACCATTATTAAACATCATTACCTATCTATGTTATAAAGAAATCGTACGTTTTATAAAATTGAAGTAAATTTATTTCGAAAGTTATTTAAAATTTTGTAATAAATAATAAATTAAAATAATTTTTATAAAAAATTAAGATTTATGAAATGTTTTGAAAAAATTAATTATAAATAAAGTTAGATTTCTTCTTATACCTTTATCTGCTGCAATTAAAATGCCATAAAATATAATAGCCTCAATTATGCCGGGTATAGCTAAATTCTTTATATCAATTAATAATCTACTTGATGGCGGTCCAATAGGTTTTATGAAATAAGATAATGCTAATGATATAGATATATAAAAAATCAATTTTGGTAATAATTGTGTTGCAAAATTTTTATTTACGTTTTTTGGTATAAAGAAATGAGAAGTTATTAAAACAGATAATAAATACCTTATTAAATATATAATTGACCAAATTATTAAAATATCTTGAATTGGCATACCTCTAAACACAAAGAATGCAAATGCGATTAAAGCCAAGTAGATTATTGATGGTATTACTCCTAACAAACTCATTTTAGTGAATTTGCTTGCACCTTTTATTCCACTTTCTCTAATATTTCCAGACGCTATTTGTGAAATACCATTATTTATTATTTCAATAATAGCAGTTATTAAAAATATTGAGATACTAAAAGACGCCCAAGAATATATGGGATTATATACATAAATAACATATACGGGATGCATTATTCCATAAACTAAAAAGGGAATTACCAATGCTAATGAAACCTCTAAATTTCTTAAAGCTGTCCTGAAATCACCTGTTCTTAAAACATATGAATGTAGGTATCTTAATCCTACATTTGTTGAATCTCTTAATAATGTAGAAACGGATGACACAACAAAAAAGGCAGCAACTATTAATGAACCTATTAAAGGATATGCTATTAAAGCGTCTAGTGATGGCATTAAACCAAATGCAACCCCAACAGCTGTTGCATGAGACCCTAAAAACCATTCCTTTAATGTTTTTTTAGCATTTTTGGAGTCATCTTTTAAAATTCTATCTTTTAACCAAAGCATTCCAATAGTAGAGGTAAGAATAAAAGAAATCAATGTTGATACGAAAGCTAATATTAATGAATTCGATATTATATATAATGCAATAAAAATTAAGAGACTATAGGAAGTTCTATATATTAACTCTAATAGAGAAAGTCTAACAGGTCTCACGGCATCTATTGCTGTCCTTATAACATAGTAAAATGATTGAAAAGCGATCGATAAGCTGGCTATAACTAAGAGCAATGGTGTAGGTTTAGCATAAATAAATATTAATAAAGAACCTATAATTAATGTGATAAGAAATTGAATTGTTGCAAATGCAAAGCTTGCTATGTATGACCCCTTTTGTCTTTCTACCAAATATCTATAAATCCATAATCCGGCTAGACTTAAAGGGATTGTTGCATATTGTATTATTCTTTTTGTTGCTAATTGATAAATTGCATAATCCGTAGGAGCAAGTTTTCTTGCTAACACAATGGTTGCAACAATGTTTATAAGAATTGATAAAAAATATAAAACAGTTCTAGATGTGGTTATTCTAATTGCTTCAAGCCTTTGTGATTTCGTTTCTTCTTGTTTCATTTCATATTCCAATAAAATCCCCTATTTAACGAATTGTAGCTGTGATAAAACGTATTTTCTGATATCATCTAAACTAGGTAATGGTTCTACTAAATTTCCATTATTTAAGTAAAGCTTCATCAAATTAACTGGTTTATCATTTTTATCTGTACAAGTTGGAATTTCATTATCATTCCAATATTTTATGTAATATTCAAGTGGTTTGCATGAATAGACCTTTTTAGCCCCAGGTAATTTACCTCTTTTCGTATAAGGCTCCCATCCATTTCCCCTATCTATTTCAACTATATCCATGCTTAAATCAACGCTAGGAGCTGTTGCTATAGAAGTTCCTACACCAAAACCATCAACTAAATCTTTTAGGTTAAGAATGCTATTTTCGTCAAGCCCTCCACTTACTATTATCTTTACGTGTTTAAATCCATTAAGATCTAAAGTCCACCTAATCTCCTCTACAATATCCTTCATATTTCCTCTTCTGCTTGCAGGGGTATCAAGTCTGATTCCCCATAGCTTATCCCCTAAAAGGTTTGCTGCCATAAGTGCCTCTTTTCTTTCATCATCAAGTGTGTCTGCTAAAGCGACAATATTGATCTTACCTTCATATAATTTAGCAAACCACTTCCATGCTTCTTTTTGATCTCCAAAAACTAAGATGAGGGCATGAGGCATAGTGCCTTGAGGTGTTAAACCAAGATACTTTTCTGATAAAACCCCACTTATAGAATCTGCTCCCCCAATAAATGCTGCCCTATCTGCTGCTGGGAAAACAGCTGGGTGTAAAGCTCTTATTCCGAAAAATAGTAATATTTTATTACCAACTACTCTTTTTAAACTTGCAGTCTTTGTAGCAATGCTTGAGGAAAATCTTAATAAACCAAGTAGAGGCGCCTCCAACAAAGCAAAATCTATATATTTACCTTCAACAATCATTAAGGGCATTTTTCTAATAAATAAAGTGCCTTCTGGTACTGAATAAAGATTGAATGGTTTTCCTTTTAATAATGCAATTGCTTCTTCAAGGCCAGCATATACTGCCCAATTCCTTCCTTCAGGAGGATTACCATATAAATGGACTTCCATTCTAACCTTTACATCAGCTAATCCAGCTTCTTCTAAAACTTCTTTTGTTCTTTTAAAATAAATATCAGTAGCCTCCCCATTTAGAATTTCCTCTAGGCTTGCCATATATATCTTAGGTTCTTTGTTTCCGTCCATAATACTACCCCCTTATTTTAATTTATTAAAAAAGTTATTTAAAGTCTCTTATTTTATTATTAAAAATAATTTAATTAAACTTACACTTCTACTTTAATTTAGAGAGATTAAATATTGATTTTTTGACTCAATTTTAATACATCATATCGATTGTATTCAACCACCATTCTATTTCTTCTTTAGACATTTTTTTATGATAATTTAGACCTTCGATTTCTGCATCAATTACTTCTATTTCATCGTTTTTATTTCTTCTAAGCATTATATGCATATTTCTTCCAGTTTCCGATACATCATCGGATTCAGCAGCTTCTTGAATCGAAGGTGTATTAAAGATAATTTCTATTATATTTCCTTCTTCTTTATATGAATAAGCGGGATTATTTTCAATAAATTTAATCAATTTTTGATATTTTATCATTGTTTATCATCTATTATACTTAAGTTGGAAACAAGGTTAATATTTATTGACTTGGATTTCTAATATTCCTTATCATCAGATATCATCTTAAACAATAACGATGCCTTTAATTATAAAACATGATTATTGTATTAAAATTAATGCAATAATGACCTAGGCTTCCCTTCATAGAGTTCCTACTTATTTTTTAATGATATTGTTTCTTATATCTCTTAAGCTCTGGGAATTAACAAAAATCGTTTATTAGGTCTATTTTTAACTAATTAATTGCGGTGAGATGTTTGAGCGATAACTATAGCGATTATAACGATGATGAACTTGAAGAACTAAAGCAAAGGAGATTGCTAGAATTAAGAAAAAAACTTGAAGAAGAACAAAGGAGAAAAAAACTTGAAGAAGAACAAGAAGCGCAAAAACTAGCTGTATTAAGGGCAATAATGGAACCAGAGGCATTAGATAGATTAAGTAATTTAAAGTTGGTAAAGCCAGAGTTGGCTAATATTGCGGAGGAGACAATAATTAGATTAGTTCAAATGGGAAGATTATCTACACCAGTAACAGATGATATAGTAAAAAATATATTAATAGAACTAGATAACAGATCTAGAAAGGAGTATGAGTTCAAATTTAAGTGGAAGTGAGTAGCTATGGCTAGAAATAAACATTTGGCTAGAAAACTGAGACTTGCTAAGGCAGGAAAAAGTAATGAATCAGTGCCAGTATGGGTAGTAGTAAAAACTGTTAGGAAGTTTACAAGGAATCCAAAAAGTAGAAATTGGAGAACATCTAAATTAAAGGTTTGAGGGGATTAAATTATGGAAATAGGGGAAGCATTTGTATACGTAGTCCCATTAAAGAGAATTTATTTTGGCAGAAAAAGTAATAGAGCAAAAAGAGCAATAGATTATATTAGAAAATTTGTCTCAAGGCATGCAAAAGTAAATTTAGAAGATGTAGTAATTATGGATGATGTAAACTCCTATATATGGAGTAATAGTATAGAAAAACCTCCTAGAAGGGTAAAAATATTGGTTGAGATGAAAGAATTTAAACCAGAAGAAGGAGAGGCTTATAAAAAAGTATTGGTAAGGTTAGCAGGAGAAAAGGTAAGAGTAGGTAAATATGAAATAAAAAACAAACAATAAATAGGTGAATTTTTTTGCCTTTTGAAATAGTAAAAATGTCGATTTTTGGTAATAGTAATATAGGTGTTTATATATATGGGAATGATAAGATAACTTTTGTTCCTCAAGGTCTTCAGAAAAAGGATTTAGATGGAATTTCCCAAATATTACAAACTGATATAATGGAAACTTCTTTAGCTAATACAAAACTTTTGGGGGTTTTGATGGCAGGAAATAACAATGGTATTATATTATCCAGGAGTGCACTAGATGATGAGGTTGATATTATAAAGAAATCTATAAAAGATCTAAATTTATATGTCTTACCAAGTAGAAATAATGCTGTGGGAAATTTAATAGTTGCAAACGATAAGGCAGCATTGGTTTATCCCTATTTTGAAGATGATGTTATAAAACAAATACAGGATACTTTAGGGGTGGAAGTTTTTAGAAGAAGTATAGTAGGTATACCAACAGTTGGAGCAATTATAGCAGTAACTAATGTAGGAGGCTTAGTTCATCCAGATGTTACAGATGAAGAAATTAAATTTTTAGAAGATATATTTAAAGTGCCTTTCAAAACTGGTACAGTTAATTTTGGTGTTTCATTTATTAAAACAGGCTTAATAGTTAATACTAAAGGAGCAATTGTAGGTGAAGATACTACAGGACCCGAAATAGCTAGGATACAGATGGTATTTAGCGCTTAAATTTGGTATTAACCAATTCGTATTGATCTTCTAGTTAAAGTTTAGATTCCAAAATTTATATAAAATAATTTATGATTAGTTAATGAATTATTTTTATAAATTTTTATAGAATTCAATTTTTTGTTTTAATAATATTAGCACATTAATTAACATATTGAAAAAGCCTAATATTGTTTGCAATACTAGATTTTATAGGGGTTTATAGAAGTTTTCGAGCAAAAAAGGTGCTGATGTATGGTATTTGAAGATGTAATTAATAATTGTCAAAGATCAGAAATTGATTGCCAAAAATCTATTAAGGAGTTATTAAAAAAATACTGTCCAAACCCATCAGATTGTTCTATATCGATTTATAGAGAAAACTTAGTTCAAAAATTTAATTGGATCGAAAAAATAATAAAGAATGGTGTTCCAGATGGCAGAACAAGGCTAATTCTTTACGTGATTTCTAGGTATCTTATAAATGTAAAAAAATTGAACGATGAAGAAGCTCTTAATCAAATCAATGAATTTATTAATAATAGCTGTAAGAACTATAATAATTGTTCTCAGATATACAAATCCTGGATTATTAATGTTATAGGTAAAGTAAAAAATGGAAAGTGGAAGCCTTGGAATATGGATAAAATAAGGAATTCAGATCCAGAGCTCTATAAAGTTTTGGAACCTATTATTGGTAAAAATAATTAAAATTAATCCATATATACTAAATTTGTGGATAACATAAAATTGTTAAGAAATTTCTAGTATCTAATAGTACCATTTGATTAAAGAAATGGTAGCCGGGCGGGGATTCGAACCCCGGTCTCGGGGGTTCTCCCCATTTAAGGTCCAGAGCCCCGAATCCTTGGCCGCTAGACGACCCGGCTGATTATTTAATATTAGCAATTTTCCTTTAAATCTTTTTATTGGGCTAAATTGAAAATTATAAATTTAACGTGTTATAAGCATTTAATAAACATGGTCTTATTCCGCTATTTTTTACTAATTCTGGACACCTATTTATAGTGAAAAGGCTTTTGCCATCAATAAAATTCTGTAAAGTATCTGGCTCATCCCTATTTATGTTTTCTAAATGCACACAACTTGGGCCAGCATATTTAAATAATTCTGGGTGTATTTTCATTAATTCAACCCATAATAGCCAAGCAACTTTTCTAATTTCCCATTGAGCTCTTGTGCACATTCTTAAAGGGAAAAAGGTTTGAATAAGCTCCCTTGCATTCATTGTAACAGTAATTTTAGTTCTGACAGACATTGGTATTATAAATCTAGCATCCTCTTTTGATAGACCCGTTGATAGAAGTTGATAATAATTAGCAGTTGCATCAATTAATGAATTAGCATATATTAAAGCCCTATCCTTTTTCATCAATGGGGGGAACACATAAGCTACATTTGCTACCTTTATTAATTCATCTGGTTCTAATGCATTAATAGAATCTTTTAGGGCCTTACTATAGCATTTGTATGCATCTCTATCGCCTTTTTTAGGTTTATTAGGGCAATCCATTTTTAGTTTAGAAGCCATGTATAGAGCCATTTCCCTCAATGATGCTTCAGTATATCTCATACTTTGTTGCGTGAAACTAGCTATCCTATGTCTTACCAATTGATGGGAGCATACCCTGGAACATCCTTCGATCATGAAAGTATATGAGCTATGCTCCCAAGGACTAAAATGATTTCTTTTAAATGTTTCTTTAATCCATGTATCTATTTCTTCTTTATTTATCTCTAAAAGATCCTCAACCTTTTTTCTTGATGTACTCATTTTAGATGCTGAGGCTATAATTTTTGGAGATGCTTTTGTATATTCGACTAAGGTTACTTTTATATTAAGGTTTAGTTTTTCTTCCACTAAATTCACCAGATCTTTATTTACAATTAAATTTTAAAAGATTTTATCAATATAAACCTACTTATTCAGAATAGGAGAGATCGCATAATAAGGATAAGTTGTCATGGATAATGTTGCATAAGTATTATCAACGCCAAGGATTTCAAATAAACTCTTAACATGAAAAGGATGCCATAATTCAAATATATTACTTGCATCACTTACTACATAAAATCTTAATCCAAATTTTATTATATTTTTAAGTAAATTATTCATTTCTCTCCACAAAAATATATCATTATTTAATAGTTGTTTTAAACTAATTTCTATTACTCCGTTTTTATTTATATTAAACAAATTTTTTATAGTTTTATTTATTTTTATATTTTTTTCAAGATTAATCCTTATTGCATTTATAGTTTTTGTTTGGCTTATAATATTAAGGAGATAATTATTTTCAGGTTCTACAACTAAAAAAGAATTATTTGAACTTTTTAATATATTGTTCAATTCATCCTTATTGCTTATTTTAAAATACTTTCTTTTTATTACTTTTATAGAATTTTCTTTTGCAGCTTTTAAAACATCATCATTGATAAAGTTAGAATCCATTCCAATTATCTCAAAATTAAACTTCTTAAGCATTGGTATTATCTTAATCCATTCTTCATAATTTCTAGGGTTTATTGAAAGATCTACATATTTCATTATCCCACTTTATTATATTTTTCTATTATTAAGTTTTTTAGCTTCTCAATTTCAAACTTGTTTTCTAATTTAAATATTAATTTTATAACATCGTCTGAGTCGCTTAATGTTAATTGCCCTGAATAGGCCTTTTGCTTATTTAGCCTTAAATGGAATGTATTATTTTTTTCTTCAATTCTATCATAAAAAGTTTTTATTAACTCATCCTTATCTGGTCTTGAAAGGCTGTCAAGCAAATTATTTAATATCTCTTCCGCTTTTGATCCCTCAATAATACTAGATATAACTAATATAGAGTTTCCATAATATCCCTCATATTGCTCTTCTATTATATTAAAATCTTCTTTTATAATATTTTTTAAGGAAGAAACTATCTTCTCCTTATCTTCAGTTGCATGTACAAAAACTCTTATTTCTAAGGATTTAATCAAAAATTTCCACCGAATAAGAAAAAGCGGTTAATTATTTTTCTCTAGTATTGAAATATCTAATATATTTACTTGCTTCATGGCCTTTTTTAAGCTTTCTTTCTTTCTCTTTCTTACTCCATTTATGGTTGTGCGTATTTGTTAAACCTCTATTCTTTGTTAATCCTCTCATTTTCTTTCCGGCATGAGTTAAGCCACGGTTTGGTCTGCCCGATCTGCTTGGGGAATTAAGTATCCATGAATAATCCTTATCATTTCTAATTGAAGGATTACTAGGATCAATTAAAATAACTTCATACCATTTATGGGTACCATCTTCTCCTACATAATAGCTACCTAACACTACTAAATCTGGATATCTATTTTGTGCCCTTTCTTCAGCTATAAGTCTAAGGCTTTTTCTTAATGTAATTGCATTAACACCCATTCTTTTAGGTCTTCTTCCAGATATTGGTCTCTGTTTTCTCATCCCTCCCTTTCTCACTTTAACTCTAACAACTATGACTCCTTGTTTTGCCTTATAACCTATCTCTCTAGCCCTGTTTAATCTAGTTGGTTTCTCTACTCTGACTATCGTGGGTTCACTTCTCCATTTAATCAATCGCTCTCTCATTAATGCTACATGCTCGTTTTCGTATGGTTTTTTCCATGCGCTTGCGATGTAATGATACATAGATTTAGACATAACCTTCTACCTCAACATTTATTTTATCTTTCTTCTATACTCTAAGTTACAAGAGGAATTTTTAAAGTTAATTGGTAAATTCAAAATATTTATAGAAATTATAAAGATTTTATGTAAGAGGATATCCTATTTTCAAGTTTTTCTTTGTTTGTTTGACCTACTATAGAATCAACAACTTCACCATTTACTATAATTAAAATTGATGGTATATGCTTTACCTTATACTTATCGGCAATAGCATAGCTGGAGTCAACGTCAACTTTTCCATAAAAAACGTTTGGAACTATATGTTGAGAAGCTACTTCCCTAAATGTTTGTAAAAATGATATGCATGGACCGCACCATTCTGCTGTAAAGAATAAGAAAACTAGTTTATTTTTATTTATTATTTCGTTAAAATTATCTGATTTAACTTCAACAACTATTTCTTTCAAAGAATTTTCTAGTGCTTCAGCTTTTGACATCAATAACCTTGAAAGTTCTTTTCCTAAATTTTCTGCATTTTCATTGACCAATTTCTCTCCTATTAAATAAATTTACATTAACTAGATTAAATATATTCTTTCAGGAGCTTTGATTTATACGATCATATAAAAAGCAAAAGCCACCATTTATTACATGAAGTAATCTAGGTTATTTATATTAGCTTTGAAGGTTCTTTATTTTATTTTAGTATTTATATCTTTTGTTAAAATAAATTAATTGTTATTTTACGATTAGGAATTAATATAAACAAATTATTTTAAATAGTTAAAAAGATTAGTCTTATTTCTCCTAAAAGATTTTATTTGATTCTAAATACGCTTTTATGTTTATTTAATAATATATAGAATTCATTTTGCTTTATATGAAAATCAGAGGTTAGAAGTACTTGGCAACTAAAAAGGCGCCGGGGGAGGGACTCGAACCCTCGACCGCCCGGTTAACAGCCGGGCGCTCTACCTGCTGAGCTACCCCGGCTTGCCTAGAATTGGAGTTAATAATTTGGGTTTAAAGACTTTGCTAACATTATTTTTGCAATTAATTTTTATATTTGTGTCTTAACAATTAAGCGTTTTTTGAGAGGCTACGTTAAAATATTTTTAATAGTAAATTAATGTAATATATTTCTAATTATTAACTTAAACAAAAATAATTTTCTTTTATTTTTTAATAAACATAAATTTTATAAATTATATATATAAATAATTCACATAAAATTTATGACTATAAAATTATCGATAAAATTTAATTTTTCAATGAAATTAGCTTAGAATTTTTTCTACTTTTCCAAGGATTTGTGCCTTTCCACCTGTAGGCTTTACTAATAGTGCTCCACAAGATAAGCATCTTGCTGAAAATGAAGAGTGACTATAAACAATTTGCTTATGTCCACAATTTGGGCATTCTACGATAAGGAACCTACTTCTTGGTTGTGGTACTAATAATCTATTCCTTAATAAGCTTGATTTCATAAGAATCACCTTGTGGGTTCTACAAGCTCAATCTTCTTAAGTCTTATGCCTAGTATTGTTCTCTTATAGCCACATTTACTACATGTTATAAGTAATGTGATCTTCTTAGTTGTCTTAGCAAATCTCTTCTGTTCAGGCTTTCTTTTACTACCATAACCTTTGTTTTTCCTTAAATACCTTCTTTGGCCTTCAGACAATGTTCTCCTCTTTCCTGATTTATAAAGCGCTACACTATGCTCTGTATGTTCATTACATTTAGGGCAATAGGTTCTTATCTTCTTTGGAAACTTCATTCTGGACTCACGCTCACTATTCCTGTATTGGCTTAGAAAAAGTACCTTATTAATCTTTCTTTTGTTTATTAATGATGCTATACGATAAAGTAGTTACAGGATCTACGTATTTTAAGGATGAAAGCAATATTGCTTCTTCTAATGGAATCAATGATATTTCATTTTTTTCAATGAATTTTCCATTAGGTAACGATATACCCCTATTGAATTTCACTAACACAAACTCTCCAAATGAAATTATGCTCCCTGATAAATATAATGAATAGTTATTTTTAATTGAATTCATTATATTTAAAAAATCCTTATCTATACCCTGATATGTAGAAGAATCTATATCTTCTATTCTTGCTTCAGCTATGAGGTTTGATATATTAATTATTATATCATAGAATTTTTTGCACAACTCTAAATCATTAGTGCAATATGTACTCCATAACCTTCTCGAATCTTTGATATCATCAGCATTAAGTTGTTCATGAATTCCAATTGCAGCCTTGTATGGGCCACCAGCCGGTATTTTTTCTGACAACTAGATTCCCTCCCAATATATTTAAGTAGCCTTTAGTAGCTAAATAAATAGCATGCTGTGAAGGAATGCTAAGTTCTTCATTTTTTCTAAACTCGATATTAATTCCTAGGATTTTGAGTTTTTGCAGATCCTTTAAGGCCTTTACCTCTATTTCTCCATAAAATGGCGAAAGCCATTTACCTAATTTAAATTCTCCGCAAATAGGAACAACAAGCAATGATGATTTGCCATTTAATGTTCCAGGTATTCTAGTTAATCTACTTGGATCTTGTGTTACCATAGAGTCTATTTCTACTCTTATATTTTCTATGGCGTTTTTTATTTCGACAGCATCTACCTCTTTAATTCCATAACTTGCGATTAACCCTCTCCAACCAGGATCTTTTGGCGAAGGAGGAGCAGATTTTTTCCCTTTTGATGATTTAGGAAAAATTATTTCTAAGTCTAAATCTTGGGCCATTACAAATTTCGCAATTTCAGCTCTTTCTTCTCTTCCTAATAGTCTGCAATTCTCACAAATACCTCTTACATGATATCCTCTATTACCAGTAAAGTAAATTTGATGATATCCTCCAAAATAATTATTTATCATAGATGCAATAGTCTCAGCATATTTTAACCCCTTTTCTATACATAAATCGTCAGTAATATCATCTTGAGTTTGACAGCTCTTATCATGATCAAGATCTATATCAAACAAAAGATCTGACCCTTTCCAGCCTTTTTCTTCCATAGAATTAGCTTCTGGTAAATCATAGATGCCTATTGAATAATAAACATGTTTTGGTGTACTTTTAATTAAAAAATCGTAAAATTTTTGTTGATTATCAAATGATAAATGTCTAATGTATGATTGCTTATCAAATGGTTGGATAGCGAATTCTCTTCTTTCTATATCCTTCGGTAAAATTAGAGGGGGTATGAGTGAATAATATTCTTTATAAAGATATTTTATTGTTTGCTCTCCTTTCCACTCCTTTATTTTAATTTCTCTTTCTTCTTGAACCATTTTTATTCCTTCATTTTAAAATAATATTTATAAGAATTTATAAAGTGTTTAGCTAATGATAAAATTTAGTTTGTTAAACATGAATATTGTGGAATTATTTATTTTTAATTTGTATTTTTAATTTGTAGAAAAATATTGTAAATGCAATAAATCTAAAATAGTGGTAGAAACAATTTTATATATTGGTGAAAATTGTGAAAATAAAATTTAAAGAGCCTAGAACTTGGAGATACATCATAGGATCTATTGAAAAAATTATTGATGAAGGTGTTTTTACAATAAATGAAGAAGGACTTCACTTTAGGGCATTAGATACAAGTAGAATTGTAATGATTGACTTTATCTATCCTAAATCGTCATTTGAAGAATTTGATGTTGATAAGGAAGAAAACATAGGAGTTTCATTTTCAACATTATCAGATATTTTAAAGAGAGCTGAAAAAGATGATGAGCTTGAGATGATCAGTGATGAAAATAGTATAACATTAAAATATATTGGGAAGGGAGAAAGATTATTTAAAATACCTCAAATAAGTTTAAGTCAAGATAAGTTGCCTGAACCAAAAATAACGTTTACTGTTAAAGCAAAATTGACAAATAACACATTTATTGATATAATAAATGATATTGAGGCTATAGGCGAATCTATTACAATAAGGGCAGATGATAATGAAAATAAATTAATAATAACAGGGAAGGGAGATATAGAAAGCGCAGAAATAGAGCTTTCTTTAGAAAAACAAAATTTAATCGAGCTTAGCATAGATTCTCCAGATTCATCTACTTATAGTATTGAATATTTGTCTGATATGCTTATGGCTGCAAAGGAAGCTGACTTAATAACATTAATGTATTCTCAAGATGCTCCAGCGAAAATTGATATGGAATATCAAAATGGAGGAAGAATTACTTTTTATATTTCACCAAGAATTGATTAATACTAGTGATTTTCAATAAATTATTTATTTAAAAGCATCTTCTTATTTACAGTATAATGAGGACCATGCCCTTTAAAGTTGGGAAAATCATTGTAAAATTTTAATATTAAAAAGGTTTATAAACGCTTTAAAAAGGTTTATATATCTCAAATAGGTTTTAAATTAAATAGGCTTAAAAGTAGGTGAAAATTTTGGAGCATGAGAAGAAAGAAGATGAAGAATTTTTTGGGGAAGAAAAAACTATGGATGAAAAAGAGGAATTTGGAAAACCAACAGTTAAAATTGAAAACATCGTTGCAACTGTGATATTGGATACACCTTTAGATTTAAACTTAATTGAAACTAGAATACCTGATGTAGATTATAATCCTGATCAGTTCCCAGGTCTAGTTTATAGGTTACAAAGTCCTAAAATAACAGCATTAATATTTAAATCGGGAAAAATGGTGGTAACTGGAGCAAAAAGCGTTAAGCAGCTTGTATGGGCAGTTAAAACAATTCTTAAAAAACTAATGATAAAAGGGGTACCAATGCAAGGAAAACCACAAATACAAATACAAAACATTGTTGCATCGGCAAACTTAAATGTAGATGTTGATTTAGAAAAAGCGGCTTTTACACTTCCAAAAAGTATGTATGAGCCTGAACAATTCCCAGGTTTAATATATAGGATGGAAAAACCGAGAGTCGTGCTGTTAATATTTAGCAGTGGAAAAATGGTAATAACTGGGGCTAAGAGAGAAAGTGAAGTTCAAGACGCCGTTAATGGTATTTATAATATCTTAAAAGGAAATAAGAGCATAAAAGAAGACAATATTTAAATTCTTTTTTATTCTATAATATTTATATCTTTCTCTATAATGAGATATAGTTTTTTTATAAAACATGTTTATTAATCTATTCTTAGTATACAATTATGGGTGCAGTACGAGTTGGCAGCGTCTCATGAAATTGTGATGTCAGAAAAGAGAAAGTTATGTTATTGGATTTATCTGAATAGACCTGAAAAATTAAATGCATTAGATACAAAAACATGGAACAAACTAATAGAAGAATTGAATAAAGGTTGCAAATCAGATAGCGTTGCAATAGTTTTAACAGGTAAAGGGAGAGCATTTAGTACAGGTGATGATATAAACGAAATGCTAAAGCTTAATACTAAAGAAGAAGCAATTAAATTTTTTAATGGCATAAAGCAAACATTAAATATAATGATTTCTTGCGAAAAACCAATAATTTCTCTTGTAAATGGATTAGCAGTAGGTGGGGGTGCAGAGATATTATTAGCATCAGATATTGTAATAGCTTCGGACAATTCTTGGTTTAGCTTTCCAGAAATAAGTCTTGGATTAATACCACCTATACTGATTAGCGTTGGAGGAGGAGCTTTGGGATTTAGGAGATCAAAATATCTGGCTTTAACTGGTACAAGGTTCTCAGCTCAAGAGGCAAAGAATATGGGATTGGTAGATGAGATTGTCCCACAAGTAGACCTAGAAAAAGAGGCCTTTGCTATAGCAGATACTCTCTCGAATTATTCACAAGAAGCCATAAACTCTATAAAGAGGATAACATATGAGATTTATTGGAAAGATTTAGAAAAATCAATAGATGCATTAACAGATTTAGTTATTACAAAGGATGCTAAATATAAAATGGAAAGCTTTGAATCGCATAAATTGAAACCGGTAAAAAATCATAATTTGGTTGTTAATAAAAATAATCCCTAGAATATTTAAAATATAAGCAAATTTTAAGTTTAAAATTAAAAATTTGTTGCGGTGCTATAAATCGTATTCTTATAGTTAAAATTTGGTTAATAAACTAGCCTTTTTATATTAATCGGCCATTAAGTTAAAAACCCCGTAGTAGATAATATAAAACGAGCCGGGGTGCCCGAGCGGTCCAAGGGGACGGGCTTGAGACCCGTTGTCCCATGCGGGACGCGTGGGTTCAAATCCCACCCCCGGCGTTCCCGTCCCCACTCTTTTTAAATTTTCCAGAGCTCTTCCATGCTTTTGGATAAAGACCTCTTTCCATAACTATTCTAATTGGTTGGAAAGCTAGACCCTTTTCATTTTGTTTGATTTCATTAGAGTTCATCAATGCTTTTGCTAATCCTACAAGCTCTCCCTTTAATGTTAAAAGACTTACTAAATCTCCTCTGTTAATACCTTCATTATAATAAGAGATCCCAGGTATAGCCAATGGTGAGCCATTTATTACGCTTTCTACTGCTGTATCTCTAACCAATACTTTAGGTAATTCACAAACACTATATTCTCCTGGTATAATGACTTTTCTTAATAGATCATCTTTTTCTTCAGTTTTAAATCTATAAACAGCTTCTGTTAAATCTTGCATGGTTACTAAATAATAGTCTTCATTAAAAGGTCCTGTTTTTATTCTTCTTAATTCTCTCATATGAGCTCCTATTCCTAAAATAAGGCCTATATCCCAACATAATTTTCTCATATAAGTACCTGCTTCAGATTCTATTGTTAGAAGAACTTTTCTATCTACTATTTCATTTATGGTAATATTAAATATTTTTCTTGTTCTAAGAGTTCTCTTAACATGGCTTCTGATTGGAGGCTTTTGATAAATAGTACCAATAAAATCATTTATTACTCTTTTTAATTCATTTTGATCAACATCTTTATGAAGTTGCATCACACAAACGTAGGTCTTGTTCGAATGTGTTATATAGCCAATTATTTTTGTCATATGACCCAATGTAACAGGCAGGACTCCCGATACTCTAGGATATCCCCGCCTCTCTCTTAAGAGTCAGGCTCTAGGGTTCCTGCGTGTCCTGCCTTATCTACATTAAGCAATCTTTTAATCCATGCTACTACTTCATGGCTCGTTGGACCTGGAGGTTTATCTAGAACAATAATGCCATATTTTAGATACTCATTTAAAGGTCTTTTTAAGGGATAATAGCCATAAGCGTCATCCGTGCCTTCAGGAAATTTTTCCAAAAATGGTCTTTTATTATTACAAATCTTGTTTATTTCATTAATGAATTTTAAACCTTCTTCTGGAGATTTTTCCAAAAATATTCACCGCATATAAAATATAATTTTTTAAGCTAATACAATTTTTTCTTTAGTTTTCATAAAATCTGTTAGGTTTGAATTTTTTAATTGATTTAATACTTCTTCATCGCTATCCCCTTTTTTAATATTGATGATTTTATCAGTTGGCATTAAATGTTTAATATTTGTTCTTCTCCTTTTCACTCCACTTAATGATTTAGGTCCTGTAATCAAAACAAAATTCTGATCTATTATATCTACTATAACGCATTTCCTACCTAATTCTTTTCCTGTTGTTTTTATACAAACTCTTCCTATCTCAATTGCAGGCATCTTTTTATCACCTAATCTTTCTTTATAAGTTTCTGTTTTAAAAATTTAATTGCCAAAGAAATGATGGACTATTATCAATTTGAAATTAGATTATTTATTGCTAAAACTAATTCTTTTTAAGTCTTCTGCTCTAACTTGGTCTTCACCAAGAATAAAATACCTTCCACTTTCTCTATATTCTTGCTTCCAAATAGGAGCATTATGTTTTACATCATCAACCATTTCTTCTAATGCTGGGAAAACATTTTTTCTAGATTCTCCAGAAACTGCAACTATCATTGTCAAATCTCCGGGTTTTCTTTCACCAACGTAATGATAAATCACTACTGAAAATAAATTATATTTATTGATATATTTCATAGCTATTTCTTTTAGCTTGTTAGTTATCAATTCTTCTGAATGTTCATATTGCAATTTTTGCACGATTTCATTTTTATTAACTTTTCTTACAACACCAATAAATATTGCTACCCCACCAACATTTCCATCAATATATAAATTTTTTATTAAATCATTAAGATCTACATGCTCATTTGTTAAAACTTTTACGTCTATAACACCTCCAGAAGATGGGGGAAGGACATGAATTACATCAACTTCTTTTGGAATTATATCTTTTTTCTCTAATATCTTATTATTTGCTATAAATCGAAGAGAGTTGAACAATTGATTAAATTGAGGTGATTTGATGTTTTTATTTAAATATTCTAATATATCTTCTACAGTGATCTTGTCATTTTTGAATTCAACAGTTATCTCATTATTGTTGAATATTTCTTTAAGTATGGAATAAAGTTTAAGTTTTATGTATCTCATGATATCACCTTTTTTGTCTGCTTTTGTTTTTCTTCTCTAATTTTTTCTAGCTCTTTTATTAGATCTCTCGCACTTTTTTCTGAACACGATTCATCCAATCTTTCTAAATAAAGTTTGAAGAATTTTGATACGCATTTACTGCTATGAAAAGTAAGTTTTAATGAACCCTTTGTTAAAACTATTCCCTGTCCTTCGTTAAATTTTTTCCCGCAAACTATACATTCATATTCTTGTTTAACCATACTTATCTCCAAAAATGAATTAGAGATATAGGGTTAATAAGATCTAAGTATTAACCTTTAAATTTAGACTTATTGCTCAATTATATAAGATACATTAATAATGATTAGGCATTTAATATAGAAAATCTATTACGAAAAGGAAAAGAATTGGCATCAAAAATGAATATTGATGTAATAAAATCGTTCCCTTCTATATTGAAAGCGAAAAACTCAATTTTAATTAATTATAAATAATGTATACGATAATGTTTTTATTTTTATTATAAAAATAAATTTAATTAACTCTAACTTATCAGCTAATATCAAGAATTTTGAGGGATTTTTAAAGGTTTTAGTCTTAATAGAGTTTGTAACCTTATATTTCTCGTTCTTATAAATTTTACTCTGGTGGTCTATATATGAAATTAATAACTGTTAAGATGCCGGATCTCTATGTAAAAGGAATTGATGAATTAGTTAAGGCTGAAAGATATTCAAGCAGAAGCGAGGTTATAAGAATTGCAATAAGAGAATTGCTTAAACGGGAATTATGGGGGGAGATGCCCAATGAAGAAAACAATTTGTTATTCAATTTTAATCAATCAGGCATTGAAAGTTTAAACGAAGATTAAATTTTTAATTTTAAATCTTTATAAAAATTTTAAATTAAAGCAAAGTTTAATATATTGTAAATCCAATATTTCTTGGTTGTGTTATGTATACTTTTCCATTAATTCTTAGTTCATGCAAAACAGATTTTATAAGATCAGCGTCTCCTTCTGCCTCATCTTCGCGTGAAATTGTATATAATGTAGGTCCCCAGCTTGATTGGGCAACAATCATCCTAGACCTCCATAATTCTGAAACTATTTTTGATAAATCTTCTCTATACGATCCACCTTGTGTCTTGGAGAAATAAAGTCCTGTCCCTTCTTGTATCATTCTCAAACCTTCTAATGCATCTTCTATATCTTCTCTAGCAATACCAGAAGCTAGTCTTAAAAGACCATAGGACATTAGTCTTTTTACCCCCTCTGAAGGTTCCCATGGATTTTTCAATATTTTTTCCTCTTGGTTATAATCTAATCCCTTCTTTAAATCTGGAGTAACATAAACGAATCTCCATTTTTCTGGAATATTATGATGAATCAAGACTTTAGGTTCGCCATTTTCTGGTCTTCCAGCATCAGCAACGAATCCACCATTATAAAAAAGCAAATAACCGGTACCACTGTACTTAGCTATATTCATTTCATTTATAATTTCATTTATATTTACATTTAAATTAAATAATTTTTTGAATGCATTTATAATTGCCAACTCTATCTGGGTACCGCTTCCCAAACCTATATGCTCTGGAATATAAGACAATACTTTAACTCTATAATTATTAATTTTTAAAAGTTCAGATATCCTTTCCACTTTTTTCTTAATAAAATCAGGTCCTATGAATTCATTTTGTCCATAAGAAAATTCAGCAATAAACGAAGGATCTTTAATATAAAAGCCTGCCGATCCCCACTTAACATTCCATTCATTACCTGCATAATAAAATCCCGCATGCAATCTACTACCAGTTTCTACGAAGACTTTTTCTGGCATAGCTTTCTTACCTTTGTGTTTTTAATATTGTAAAGAGCTTATTTATTTTTATTAGCAAATTTATTGAAATAAACATTTTAGATGATTATTAAATGGAATTCAATTAATTGCTTTGATTAATTGGAATTAGTCCTAGTTCCTCAAGGAGCTGATGTATATTTAATTTAAGAAAATTTTTTATGTATTGATAGCGATAATAAATATTTTCCCTGAAAAGCCTTATTATGTTTTTAGGAAAGGAAGAAGTGAATTACCCCGCTCTTACGGCGGGGCATCCCCACCTCGCGGTGAGGATTTCCTGGTTCATAGAGCAACCTCGGTCCCCTTACACACACAGTAGAGGCTCTATTGAACGGAACCGTTTCGTTATGCCCCATGTGGAAGAGAGGTTATGGAGAGTTTGCTCACCACAGGTTTAATCCCCAGTCCCTAGGGTATTTCCCAGCGCTTTCAGCCAAGGCCTAATAATCTTCTCCCCGAAATAATAAATCCTTCTATAAGGGGTTATTCATCCTCTCCCTCACGGGAGGGAACTTTCGCCCCCTTAACCCCCATAAAGTTAAACCTATTGAGAATACGCTATTCATAAAACTCTTATCAAGGGGTTGTATAAAAGTCTCTTAGATGAATCTTAGTTATTGGTATTGGTAATTAAGTTATCATTAAGAAAAGAAATATCACAAATCGTAAAGTTAACTTGTTCGTTGATAGACTAATTCTAGTTATAATCTCTAGATCTATGAAGATTCAGTGACTAAAATTAATATAAAAATAATTGTTATATAATTTCATAAACTTATGGTGTTTTTGATGAGTTGATTTTTCTGTTTAAAAAGATGCCTAATAAACTGATAATGGTAATTAATATTTGACTAAAGAGGAGTGGTAAGTTATCAGATAAATAAATGTTTATTGTTTCTAGCAAAGAAACAAAGAATAAGGGTAACTGTATCATGCTATAAGATACTAAGGCTGCGAGCCCAATAGATATTCCTAATAAAAATAAATTTAAAAGCCACTGATATATGTTGATTGCAGAAGATAAAAGGATTATTAATGAAGTAATAATTAGGGTAAGAGATATAAAAAGCCTAAATAACTTAAACGTTTCATTTATTACATATTTTTTCGATTGATTTCTTATAAGATTTTCTATATCAGTCAAATTATTATTTGCGTTTAAAATATTATCGTTTTTTACTGATTCAAGAAAGTCTAGACTTTTCTTTTCTAAAATTTCATGGTCATTTAAAGCATCATTGTTACAATATTTTTCAAAAACATTTATAGTATTATTTAATTTTTTCTTTATGTAATCCCATTCTTCACTCTTTTCATTGACTAACGCGTTTGCAAAATATAAATATTGCAACATATCAATGCAGTACTTTTTCATTTTAGCACCAACTATAGTATTTTAATTAAAATTATTTAATTCTTATGAAATTATTTTATTATTTGTTAAAAATTAAAATTTAAATGTAAAATTAGAAAAATCTTCTAATTTGTTTTTTCTCTATATACGTAGCAGCATTCAAGATTAATGGTTTTAAACTTTTTATATTCACAAAATAGTGCAATATGTTGCTGTCTTCTCTTGTTCCATATTCATAGGCAGATGTAATCCTTAACTCATATATTTCTTCAGGTAAAAGCTTTTCTAGGTCTTCTAATCTTTCCATTAAAAACTTTGGTGTTATTATATATTCTTTTGGCTTTGACTGTGGAGAAATTCTTATATATACTCTTAAAGGTTCATCAGCTTTTTTAGGAGTAAAATAACTTCTAAACTCATCAGATCCTACTATATTATCTAGAGATTTTAATAAAGTCCACCTGTACTCATCTTCATCTACATCTAAAAACCTTACAACTCTCATATCATTATATTCAGGTTTTCTCATATCCTTAAGCTTATTTTCGATTGTTTTTTCTGCAAGCTCCAATATATCAGCAATTTCAAATATAGTTAAGCTGTTATTTTCTAGTAGTCTACCAATTTTTATAGCTAAGTCTTGAATCCATGGTCTAACGGCTGGTAATTCTAATATTCCTTGAGCTAGAGGTGATGGATTTCCACTATTTAAATTAATAATTTTTATTTCATTAGAGACTAATAATTTTAAAAAAGCCTTTGCCCCCTCAATATCCAAATAATCGTTTATTACTTGCCTTTTTGCTTCTTCAATTAAGAATTGATCCTTTTCTTCATCAATTGAACCTATTTTACCTAAATGTAATTGAATCTCTCTTAAAGTTTGATATAAGTAGGGACTCTTATTTAACGCTTCATTTAATTCTTCATATAAGTTTTCAACATTTATACTTTTAATTAGTTCAAAAGGATTTTGGTTTCCTACATTAATGCTGAATCCATAAAATGATGGTCTATAATAAACGTTTAGTCCTTCTATTTTAGATGCCTTATTTATTAAAATGAGGGCAATTGCTTCTGCTGCTCCACTACCTATAGGATAAATAAAAATATGTTCTCCATCATGCTGTTCATATATAATCTTATTTTCATCAATCGTTACCTTATTTTTAACGTAATTTTCTTTTATTTTGGAAAGTTCGTATAGACCATTTTTATCAATAGTAATATCGTTAGGAATTTCTCCCATAACAACTCTTAAAAATTGCTTTGATATAACTTGATTTCTTTTAGCTCCCTCCCCTTTCCATAATGGTATCTCTGCAATTCCAGAAGATGGAATTACATCTATTCTACCATTCATATCATCTATTCTTTTTATTTCCCATGATCCTCCTGCTAGCCTTATTACATCACCTATTCTTAAATTTCTGTAAACGTAAATAGAATCAACATAGCCAATTGTATCATCACCATTTTTTACAATAAAAACATCTTTTTCAGGTATTGTGGTAAAGAATTCTGAGAAGCTCCTAGACCACCACGCTTTCATTTGGTCTTTAGATTTGAATTTCCATATCTTGTAAAAAGTATTTCCTGGAGATATTATACCATCTTCATTTTTAATAACTCCGTTTTGTTGCATATATTTTATTAGTTCATTGAATTGCTTATTATTCATCTTAAATATAGGTGATTGAGAAAATACATCATAAATAACGTTTAAATCTGTTGGTCCTTCGCCTAGAGTAAAACCTAAGATCTCTTTTGCAATAACATCAATAGGTGCATCATTAATTATATCATTTTCTACAAAGCTTCGTTTAGCAAGGCTCGCTTCAGAAATTGCTTCTGCAAAATCTATTGGTCCTATTGATATTATATCTCCTATCGATAATCCACCTGAGATATGTCCACTTCTTCCAACTCTTTGAATTAGGTTTGAAACCTTTCCAGGCGATCTAATTTGAATTACTTTTTTAACTGAGCCTACGTCAATTCCTAATTCTAATGTTTTTGTACAAACTATTGCTGAGAGTTCGCCTTGCTTTAATCTATTTTCTGCTTCTTCTCTCAATTGAGCTGACACGCTTGAATGATGAACAAATATATCTTTTGCACCAATCGTTTCTAATGAATGCTTAACTCTTTCCGCTATATATCTACTATTAACGAAGACTAAACTAGGCTTTTCTATAGTTTGTGTTAAGGTTTTTGCCACAATAAGCCATGGATCCTCGTTTTCTTCATTTATATATTTAACTTCAAACTTATATTCCTTTGAAAAGTCAACAGATATAACTTGTTTTTCTCTTTTGCTACTTCCACTTAATAGATCTAATGCTTTTTTTGGAGATCCGATCGTTGCTGATAAACCTATTCTTTGAAAATCATAATCGGAAATATATCTCAATCTCTCGAGTAATAATAAAAGTTGCGCTCCTCTTTTTGAGCTAAGCAATTCATGAAGTTCATCTATAATTACATATTTTACATTTTTGTAAAACTGTCTGAATTTTGGAGCCCAATCTAGATCGATCTCTAAGCTTTCTGGGGTTGTTATTAAAATGTTAGGAACTTGCTTGATCCTTTTTGTTCTTTCGCTTGCTGGAGTATCTCCATGTTTCTTAGATACCTTAAAACCTAATTTTTCAGCCCACCATGATATTCTTTTATGTATATCGTTTATTAGGGCTTTCATGGGAGTTATGTACAATACATCTACAGGGTTTTGTAAGTTATTTAATAACATGGATAAAACCGGTAATAAGGCTGCTTCTGTTTTTCCTTCCCCAGTTGGAGCCATTATTAATACATTATTTCCTGACAATATATATGGTATAGATAATTCTTGAATATCAGTAAGTTTATTCCAACCTCTTTCATTTATCAATTTTCTAATGCTCGGATGTAATTTTTCTATTATAGATTGTTGAATTTCTTCCATTTTGCATCTACCATTCTACAGCTAGCCACATCTGGTTAACCTAAAAAGAGTTAGCAGTCAGTTCTTATTAACTCTCCGTTTTTATTTCTCAAGGTATAGATTCATTATGTTTAAAATAGAATTTTTATAAAGCTATAATAGCTTACTAGGTCATTATAAGCTAGGTTTAATGCTTAATGGTGAAATAATCTATGGAAGATGATAGTCAAATAAACGATGAAATAATAAATCCAGCGATGAATATACTAAAAAATTTTCCATTATGCGATAGGTGCCTAGGAAGGCAATTCGCAAAGCTTGGTATAGGATACTCAAATGTTGATAGAGGAAAATCAATAAAAATGGTTTTGCTAATGCATATACATAAAAAAATTAAATATGAAAATTTAGAGAAAGAGAAAATTAATGATTTATTAATTAATATGGGCTCAATATCTTATAATTTTTATAAAAATTTGTTTGGAAATGAACCTTCATATAAGAAGTGTTATTTGTGTAAAGATACTTTAGATAAGTACATTTATGATACTGCAATAGAGATTTCAAATAAAATGAAAAATGATAAGATTAAGAAATTTTTAATAGGGGTGAAGGTTGATGAGGATATTATATCAAAAGAAGAAAAATTAAAATCTACTTTTAAATTATCATATGGAGAATCTATAAAAAATGAATTGAAGAGAGAAATAGGAAAAAGAATTCAACAACTAGATCCAGAACATAGGGCTGATTTTAATTCCCCTGAAGTAATATATGAAGTTTCATTTCCAAATTTAGAGATTAGAGAACAAATTGTATCGTTATTGATATATGGTAGATATAAGAAATTTAAAAGAGGAATTAGCATAATTGGACCAAAAAGTAAAAATAGTGTACTAAATGATATCAGCAAAGCTTTTAATGCGGGAGGAGTTGTGGTTCATGTACCTGAGAGAGATGAATCTGAATTCAGAACCTTAGGAAAAGGTTCCTCCATTATTCTTGAAGTAAAAGGAAGTAAAAAAGAAGATATTAATATTAATTTGATTGAAGGACATTCATCTATAATAAATATTGATAAAATTGAAAGGAAAAGAGGCCAACTTAATAGTCTATCAAATAGAAATTATATCAAAATATATAGAGTATTAATTTTATGTGAAAATAAGATAAAAGATGAATATATTGAAAAATTAAATAACATAAATAATATAAATATTCAGCAAAAAGTAAATAGGAAAAACTTAAAGGGAATTGGTAGAGAAATAAAATGTTATCGTATTACCAGTAATGTTATAGAATGTCTTATTTCGATGGATCAAAATTTATACATAAAAGAATTTATAAACGGTAATAAAAGTAATCCAAGTGTTTCAAGCATTTTAGAAAATAATTGTGACGTTATTGAGTCTGATCTTTTAAGTTTTGAATAAAAGATGCTAAAATGCAGTAATGCTTTTAATACTAATTAAGAAAATATCCTAAGGGAAATGGAATTGATGAATGTTAAAGAATTTTTTGGTGGGATCATTCTTTTAATTATAATTATAGGCCTAATAATGAGAGCTAAGTTTACCAAAATTCCTTCATGGTCTATAATGTCTTTAGCTGCTTCTATAACAATATTATTTGGGTTAGTTCCAATATATAATGTAAGTAATATTATAGATTGGAACGTTATTTTGTTTCTAATAAGTATGTTCAGCATTATTAGTATTGCAGAAACATCTGGTTTATTGGATTATTTGGCAGCATATTTGGTATCTTCTTTTAAAAGTAGAATATTGTTACTTTATCTTTTAGCGTTATTTTTTGGGTTATTATCAAGTATTATGGTTAATGACGCAGTAGCAATAGTAGGCACTTCATTATCTGTAATAATAGCAAAGTCTTTAGAACTTCCCTTCGAACCATTAATTATATTAGTTGCATTTTCAATAACAATAGGCTCTGTAATGACTCCGTTAGGTAATCCTCAAAACATGCTTATTGCAACAGAAACCAATATAAATGCACCCCTACTAACATTTTTGAAATATTTAGCTATTCCTACAATAATTAATTTATTTTTAACAACATATTTTATTATTAAGTATTATAAAATAAAAGAACTTAAAAAAGAATTTTTTATGGGGGTTCCTCAAGAATATATTAAAAACAAGAGAGATGCATATATATCATTAATTGCTATAATTATTATAATAATTTCTCTCTTAGTAAATGATTTCTTAGAGTTATACAAGCTACCTCATGTAACATCGATAGGATTAATTCCATTCACGATAGCTGCATTCATTTATATATTTGTATCTGACCCTAGACAAACCCTTTCTAAAGTAAATTGGGGAACAATAATATTTTTCATAACTATGTTTATAGCAACACAAGGTATATGGAATTCTGGCATATTGTATGAGCCTTTGCATTTATTATTACCTCATTATATGAGAGGGGTTAACAATATTTTGCGGATTTCTGCTTCTTCTTTAATTTTTAGTCAATTAATAAGTAATGTTCCTTTCACTAACTTATTCATTGTATATATGAATAACCTTGGTTATACATATGCTAATGTTATAAGTTGGATTACATTGGCTATGGCTACAACCATTGCAGGCAACCTAACGATTTTGGGTGCAGCATCAAACATTATAATTATAGATAATTTGGAGTCAAAATATGGAATTACAATTACTTATAAGGACTTCATGAAAATAGGAATTCCAATTACACTAATTAATCTCATTGTTTATATAGTTTATATAATTTTAATATTTTAAGATTAATCTTTCAAATATGTTTAGTATCTTCTTTAATAATTAGAATTTGTTATACCTAATTAAAATGATTAATTTAAAATTAAACATTCCATACTTTGCTATATGATAAAAGGAAGTTTACTACGAATCCAAATATTATACCTATGAATTGACCCATTAAAGGATATATTTTTAATAGTTTTGTTAGTAATTCCATTACAAAAAATATTGTTACCCCACTGGGACCTACTATCAAATTATATCTTAAAATTCTTGATAGTAAAGGCCTTCCTTTTTTATCCTTAAATGTCCATTTATCATTAAGGGTAAAATTGAACAATATGCTTGTTTCTATTGCTATTGCACTTGCATAATCATAAAAGAGTCCCTTGCTAATTAATAAATACATTATTCCTAAATTTACAATCGTTCCCAAAGCACCAATAATTCCAAACTTGATTACTCTAGAATTTATTATTACATGAATTAAGAATTCAAATATTTCTTTTATTCCAAGCTTGCTTTTACCTTTACTCCTCTTTTTAAAAGTATAGGGCACATCAATAACTTTTAAATTTGGATTTTTATATAATATTTCAAATAAAATTTTATACCCAATAACATTTAACTTATTTAAGTTAACAGAATCTTTTCTAAATGCAAAGAATCCTGACATTGGATCAGATGTTTTATTAACCTCTGGAACTAAGATTTTGGCTAATAATGTAGCTCCTTTGCTGACTATTTTTCTATAAAATGAAAAACCCTCAGTTTTCCCTCCTTTTGTATATCTAGAGGCAACAGCAACATCATAGTTTTTTAAGGATTCTATCAATTTAGGTATTTTTTCTGGAGGGTGTTGATAATCTGCATCCATTACAACAATTATATTTCCACTTGATTTTTTTATACCATCAAATATAGCTGAAGATAGGCCTTTCTTTTCTTTCCTTAATATTAATTTTACATGGTTATCGTTTTTACTGATTTTGTCTACAATTTCATATGTTTTATCTGGGCTATTATCATCAACAACCACAATCTCATAATCATTAACATGATTACTTAATTCACTCTCTATATTTCTTATTAGATTTCCTATATTTTCTGCTTCGTTATATGTTGGTATAATTATTGATACCTTATCATTGTTCAATTCATTAACCCAAAATTACTATACAATAAAAATATTTTATATCTTACTAATTCGGGCAATTAAAAAACATTGTTATTTGTTTTCAATTATAAATTAGAGGCCCATGGTGAAGGGCACTTAGTTATCCCTATAAAATCTTCTAATGGTTTTGGTTTTATACATATTACTCCAGTATTTTCATCAATTTCGACTACGAAGTTTTTGCCAAACTTTTCAATGATGTGCTTTTTAACATATATGTTAAGAGGTAAAGTGTAATATTCATATTCATAAGATTTTCCATTTACATCTTTTTTGCCCTTCAATTCTTTTGCCATAACAACCCTATCTCTAACCATCTTTATCACCAATCTCTTTATAGATATAGATTACACCTAGATTTATAAGCTTTTATCCTTTTTTAAAATATATAGCTAATAATAAAAATACATCTCTGATTTTGTATAGACTTGTATATAAGAGTACATATATGTATAATGAAATTCAGGAAAATATTTAAAAAATATTTCAAACAATAATAAATTAATAAGTAAATCTTAAAAAACAGTATCCAGACATATATAAGAGGAGATTTAATATATATAACAAGCAATGTATTTAGGAGGTTTAGAAATTGGCAGTAGTTCAGGTAAGTAAAAAGCAGGAAGTGGCTCAGAACCAGATTAATAGAACTTTACCAGCTCCTGGGAGATTTATAACAGAAGGAGACAAGGCATATGTGGAAATTGCTGATAAGAAAATCCCTATAGGAGGTCCAATGCCTAAACTTAATGATCAAGAAAAACATTTACATTATACAACAAGCTTATGCCCAGTATGCTTAAGATTACTTCCTGCAAGGGTCTTTGAAAGAGATGGTAAGGTATATCTTAGAAAAGTCTGTCCAGAACATGGAGAATATGAAGAGCTTTACTATGGAGATTCAAACCTTTATACAAAAATGATGAAGTTTGAAGAGACAGGAAAAGGAGCAGGTAAGATAAAAGCATATGTAAGTCTTAGTGCCCCTTGTCCATATAATTGTGGCTTCTGTTCTATGCACGAAAATCATACTGCATTAGCTAATTTGGTTGTAACAAATAGATGTAATCTTAGCTGTTATTATTGTTTCTTCTATGCTGAGAAAGCAGGTTATATCTATGAACCAAGCTTAGAATTACTTAGGTTCCAAATACAACAATTGAAAAAACAAGGAGTAACAATGGCAATACAAATAACAGGAGGGGAACCTACATTAAGAGAAGATCTTCCTGAAATTGTTAAAATGCTAAGAGAAGAGGGTGTTAGGCATATTCAATTAAACACTGCAGGTATTAAATTTGCTGAAATGTATCTTAATGACCCAGAAGCTGCTATAAATTATTCAAGAACATTAAGAGAAGCCGGAGTGAACACTGTTTATTTAAGCTTTGATGGAGTATCTCCAAAAGTTAATTTCAAGAACCATTGGGAAATACCGTACATTTTTGAGGTATTTAGGAAATCAGGTATGACGAGCGTAGTTTTGGTCCCAACTCTTATAAAAGGTCATAATGATCAGGAAATAGGTAAAATATTGAAATTTGCAGGTAAGCATATAGACATAGTAAGGGCAGTGAACTTCCAGCCGGTAAGCCTATCTGGTCAGCTTAAAAAGAGTGAAAGGGATAAGATGAGAATAACGATTGCTGATGCTATATTAGAAATAGAGAAACAAACTGATGGTCAAATATCAAGAGATACTTGGTACCCAATTCCAGTCGCAGCGAAATTCGCTAAATTTGTAGAGGCAGCAACAGATTCAAACCAATTCTGCATGTCTAACCATCCAATGTGTGGATCAGCAAACTATGTCTTCATAGAAAGAGATGCTAATGGTATACCTACAAAGTTTATTCCAATAGGCTCATTCTTTGATGTAGATGGGTTCTTAGAATATTTAGATGATAAAAGGATTGATATATTAGATAGTAAATTTAAGAAACTACATCTATTAAAAGGAGTAATAGATTTAAGAAAGTTTGTAGAAGAAAAGAACATGCCCAAAGATCTAAAGTTCAACAAGCTATTAGCTAGTATATTCTTAAAGAGGAATTATGATGCATTAGGTCAACTCCATTATCATATGCTATTTATAGGAATGATGCACTTCATGGATCTATATAACTATGATGTTGAGAGAGTTAGAAGATGCAACATAAGTTATCTGATGCCAGATGGAAGAGTTGTACCATTCTGTACATTTAATGTAATGGAATCATTGTATAGAGATTATGTTCAAGCGAAGTACAAGAAGTTAGATCTTAAATCAAGTGAGATGAAATCATTTAACCCTGGAGAAAAATACAACAGATCAAAGTATATTATTAGGATAAATAATGATCCATTATACATTAATGCTTATAAAGGAATCATATATTAAATTAAATTAAAGGTTTTTTTGGATATAAAATACTATATTTTATATTAACCCAGTTTTGGCATAAATTTTTTATTTCTTTTATATAAAATTCTGCTTTTATTTCTTTTAAAATACCTTTTTCAAAGATTGATGTCCCTCCACCAAAAGCAAATGGTGATATTGTTACCCATAGCTCATCTACTAATCCATTATAGAGGAGGGAATAATTTAAATGACCTCCTCCTTCAACCATTAATCTTTTTATGCCAATATCATAAAGATTTTTTAATGCAGTAACCATATCTAAAACACCATTAAAATCAACTTTTATAATTCTAACGCCTATTTTTTCAAACTTCTCGTATCTTTCTTTATTTAAATTGTTAGATGTTATAATAATGCTCTTAGCTGGATTTTGAAAAATTTTAGATGATAGGGGGACGATCAATTTTGAATCTACTATAATTTTATATGGAGATGTTCCTTTTACAAGTCTTACAGTTAAGCTAGGATCGTCATTAATAACAGTGTTTGCTCCAACCATAACGCCATCGCTATTTGATCTCAGATAATGTTGTAATCTAAAATCATCGATACAACTTAATTTAGAGTATCCATCACTATTGGCTATTTTTCCATCAACTGTCATTGTAGAGAATATTATAACATACGGCCTCAAACTTTCACCTATTTATTATAGTTTTAAGGAGATATAAATTTGTCTTTTATAAAAATTTTAATTAAATTAACTATAAGTTCTCTACCTTATTAAATTTGATTATTTCTTTTACATTGTACTATGAAGAATCTAAATCAATTTGAATCATAATTACATTGTACAAATTGTCCTTCTTTAACCCTCTTTCTATTCTATACAATTGTTCTGGCGCTATATTAACCCTCTTTGCCATTATATAGGTAGGAATATTCTTCTTTTTAGCATAGAGATAAACAAGGAGGCTTCTTAATGACATAGGATTAGATAGTCTTTTCTTAAAACTTTCATGATTAATTAATATATATAATATTCTATTTAATATTTTGCTTCTAGTTAACCAAGGTATAATTTCTTCCGGCACTTCTATAATCTTCGGTTTACCTATTCCGTAAATTGTAGCCTTGTTTGATTCGATTTTTATATATTCATTATCCATACTCATTCTGCCCTGTTGATTATAAAGAATGTAAAGATATTAAAATTATTTTAATATTTACATGTTGATGGTATAAATTAACTATAGTTAAATGAGCAAAACATTCAAAAATTTCATAGGAACATAAAAAATAGGATAGAATTAAATAAGTAGGGGATTGGGTTGGCTCTAAAAAATAGAAAAGAAATGCCAGACATTGGAGAAATTGTAGTGGGGACTATAAAAGAAATTCACGATTTTGGCGCTTATATGGTTATAGATGAATATAATGATTTGAGAGCTTTTTTACCTTGGAGTGAAGTTGCTACAAAAGCTGTAAAAAATATCAATGAAGTAATAAAGGAGAACCAAAAACTTGCTGTAAAGGTAATAAGAGTATATAGGAATAAAGGTCAAGTTGATGTTAGTCTAAAAAGGGTTAATGATAATGAAAGGAAAAGAAAGATGATGTATTGGAAAAGAACATTAAAAGCAGTAAATCTAATATTGATGGCTGCAAAGCAAATTAATAAATCAGAAGACGAGGCATATAAAGAAGTTGTCTGGCATCTTGAAGACTACTTTGGAGATGCAATGTCAGGTTTAGAGGCTATTAATCTTGAAGGTAAAGATGCGTTAAAAAGGGCTAAGATACCAATAGAATGGCATGATATCCTATTGGATTATGCAAAGAAATATGTTGAAGTTAAGCACGTTCAAATAAGCGGGTATTTTAATTTGAAATCATTAGAATCTGATGGCATCGATAGAATTAGAAAAATATTGTTGGATATAAAAGAAGAGGTTAAAAAATACGATGGCATCGATATAAAAATATATACTATTGGTTCTCCAAAGTATAGGATTGACTTAATAGGTCCAGATTATAAAACATTAGAGAATGTTATAGAAAAGCTAATTAGTAAAGGGGAAAAGTTAGCAAAAGATCTTAAGGTAGAATATTCTTTTGAGAGAGTGAAGGCGTAACGATATGAGATGGCTTTTAAGGAAATGTATTAAATGTAATAGGTACACTTTAAGCCAAGAAAGATGTCCATATTGTGGGGGTCAATTAAAAGTTCCCCATCCTCCTAAATACTCTCCTAATGATAAATATATTGAGTATAGATATAAATTAAAATATAAAACTACTAATTAGACTAAAGTTTTTGTATAAATTGTAATAATTCTTCTGCAGCTTCGTTTGCCTTATTCTCTTTATTAGTTATTATTGCAACAGTAGAAGCATAATGTACTGCACTACTAAATGATGCCATTCTTGCATATTCCATTAATTTTTCTATATCTTTTTCAGTTCCAAAGTCAGATCTATTTCTTGAAGAATCCTTAACCTGTCTGTTAAAAATTTCTTTTGCATCGGCCTCTATAACAGTTATCATATCAGGCTTTAGTTCGTCTAATACATGCTTAGGAAGTCCAGGTAAATAACCAGAAGATGTTTTTACTATTGCATGTGTATCTATTATTAAATAACCATTTTCATCGAGATCTTTAAGTGTCTCTTCAATAATGCGTTTTGCAGCTAATTGTTGCAGGTCTAATTGTTTTCTTAGGGTAAGATGCCTTAGCTCATCTCTATTGTTAACCAGTTTTTCTTTGAGAGCAGTTTCTAACATAAAAGTTCCAAAATTTAATACTTTTAATTTAATATTTGATGCCTTAGCTTTTTCTTGTAAAACTGATAAAACTGTTGTTTTTCCAACCCCTGGAACACCTGTAACTATTATTACTTTGAATTTATTTCTTAATTGGCTCATCATTTCTCACCCATAATCCTCCTAATTAATGGATATGCCTCTAACGCTCTCTCATAGCTTATCATAGAATAATACTGGTATATAATACCTACTGCTAGCAAAATGCCTGCTCCAGTTCCAAATGAACCAAATATTGCTGCAACTATTGCAATTGCCCCAACGATTAAACTGCTTAATACCGTTAATGGGTATATATATCTTGACAAAACTGATTCAAGTATTTTTGGATTTCTTCTCATACCTGGAATTTCCATTCCCCCTGATATTAATTGTTCTGCTTGACTGCTTGGATTTAGTCCAGCAACTTCAACCCATAAGTAACCAAATAGTATTGATAATATTAACCATGTTATAGCAAATATTACAGTCTTTAATGGATTTATTGATGCGCTAATAATGCCATTAGGGGGAGATAGATAATAAACTAGGTCTGCATAGCCTTTATATACAATAGAACCTGCTCCCAAAAATCTTTCTATTGGGGTTTCAAAAAGCTGTAGGTCTGCAACTAATATAGCTAATAATAGGATTGGTATGTTTGTAACATAAATAAATTGTAATGGTATTCTGCTTCTAATTCCTCTGAGTCTAGATGACGTTACTGGTATCTCAACTCTCATACCATTTAGATAGACAAGCAAAATAATTATTGCAAACGTTGATAGTAAACCTGTTAAATCTGGGAATCCATTAGGTCTTGCAAAAACCAATAAGTTTTTATCAATTATTATAGCGGGTATTACTCCAAAGTCCATAGCGATATGTGGGATAAAGCCAAACATATCCCAAATAACTGTTTGTGCAACACCAGCTAATATAAACAGGCTTATTGCGCTTCCCAATCCCCAACCTTTTTGTAAGGCCTCATCCATTAAAATTACCAAAAAAGAAGCAAATGTTAGTTGAATTACTATTAAAACCTTAACTAATAATGAAGCGCTGAATCCAACAGGGAATAGTTCACCGCTTAGCATCACGACAACGCTTTCAACAACTGCTAAAATTACTGCTAATGTTTTCATAGCCCCTGTAAACTTAAGTTGGTCATCTGGGTTTGACAAATCTATATCGATAATCTTAGCGCCTGCTAAAACCTCTAATATTAAACCTGAAGTAACTATTGGTCCTATTCCCAATTGCATTAATGTGCCTGCGCTGCTTGCAAATATTATATTTTGAAGTGAAATTGTGCTAGTTAATGCCTGTGTAGGAACACCATATAAAGGTATATTAGCCATAATTAGATATATAACCAATATAATACCTGTCCAAGCAAGCCTTCTATATAATGTAAGCTTCTGTTTCGGTTTTTTGATAGTTGGTAAATAGCTTGACCAATTTGCCAGGACATCTAAGGCTCCCAAGTTTTTGCACCACTGTTTATATCTAGGATTTTTTGGAAGGAGGGGTATATTTAAGCTCTTTATGAAGTCAGCTATTGATGTTAAGAAATGTAAATAAATATGTATAAAATTGATTAAAATTCTGAATAAGAATTATATAAAGCTAAATAATATTATATTTATGATGATACAAAAATATTAAAAATAAGAATATAAATAATATTTTATTCTAAATGAATTTAATGTAAAAATGCGCGGGGGTGCCCGAGCCTGGCCAAAGGGGACGGGCTCAGAACCCGTTGGCGTAGGCCTGCGTGGGTTCAAACCCCACCCCCCGCATATTGCAAATTTTTGACCCACTTTACCAAATCATCTTTTATTATACTTAGTAATTCTTCTATTACTTGGGATGAACATTTTTCTCCTAATTCTTTAGCTTTTTCAGACATTATTCCTCTCATAATGGTTAATGCAACAAAGCAATCATGACATTCATTGCAATTTGAATAAGTTTTAATGCCTAAATCATTTCTAATATTGTTTAAAATTAGGTCAATGTCTTTTTCTTGCATTTCAACAAACCTTTTCGCTTTCCAATAAAGGAAGCAAACATCTTTGCATTTAATCCCCTTTAAAAAGTATTTTAAATTATCATATATTATATTTAAAGGCATTTTGATAAAAATGGCTTTGTTCATTTTAGCTATATCTTCAATGCTTTTATTATGTCCTCCTCCAAAAGGTATTAATGAAACAATTAATTCTCCTTTTTCTGGGTTTATATTGTCAATTTTAGAAATAGGAATAAATTTAGCATTTATTTTATTTTCTTCCATCATTTTTATAAAAAATTCAGCTTCTTTTTCATCTCCTGGATCATGATAAACAATTATCATTTGTCTTTCCTCTGAAGTTATTATAATCCATATCAATTAATATTAGGCGATCAATTTAAGTTTTGATATAGTGTTTTGTTTATCAATTACAGGAGATTTTATTAAAATCATCAATTTTTTCTAGATTTTATATAAAGATTTGTATATAAATGTATATATTTATTCCGGTTTTTTATATAAAATGCGCTTAATATCAAAGGTTTGTTAAAAACCTGTAGGTGCTATTGATGATCGATCAAACATATAATATCAATAATCTAAAACTATATTCAATTACCTATAAAGATTCATGCTTTTATGATATGGAAAAGATAGATGAACTTAAAGAGAGAATTTATGATGATATATTCCATATTTCTAATGGGATAATTATTCTTTCTACATGCAATAGGTTTGAAATATATGTAGATTCTTATAATGATATTTTAGAGGAAGAAATAAACAAAAATATGGGCATTTATTCAAAATTCTTTCATAAATATTCGGGTTTAGAATCAGCAGAGCATTTATTTAGAGTTTCTGCAGGCTTGGAATCCTCTATTCTTGGAGAAACAGAAATTTTGTCCCAAGTTAAGGATGCATGGGAAGAAGCTAAGAACTTAGGATATACAAGCAAGTTACTTGATTCAGTGTTCCATCAATCAATAATTGTTGGTAAAAGAGTTAGGAGTGAAACAGATATATCCAAGGGAGTTTTAGGATTTCCTCAGGCCTCTGTAGAATTGGCTTCAAAACTTTTAGGTACACTAGATAACAAGGAAATTGCAATAATTGGTGCAGGAAATGCAGCAAAAATAATGGTAGATCACATATGTTCTAAGTGGAATCCAAGTAAAATAACAATTGCTAATAGGACATTAGAAAAGGCTAAGATGATTATAAACAATAAATGCAATTTTGAAATAAATACCTTAAATGAAATTGCTAACAAAAAATTTGATGCAGTTTTAATTGCAATAAAAGGGGGTCCTTTTGATTTTCTTAATAATTTATTAAATAAAAACGATGTAATCATTGATATATCAACTCCAAGTGCTATAATGAATGATAATACTATATATAACATTGAAAGTGTTGATAAGTTAGTTAAGGAGAATTTTAATCATAGATTAGATCAAGTTCAGTTGGCTGAAAAGATAATTAAAGAGGAATTGGATAAGCTGATAGAATATTTAAAGAAAAGATCAATAGATGAAAACATAAGTGAAATTATGAGATACATAGATTTAATTATAAAATATGAAATGGAGCAAACAAAGAAAAATATTAATAAAGGTATGGATTTAGATGAGGCTTTAAAAATAGCATTTGAAAGCTTTGCAAAGAAGTCTATGAAACCAATTTTTAATTTGTTGCATGATACATATAATGAAAACATATCAGAATTAATTATACAATATTATAAGAAGAACATGAGGTGAAAAATTTGGGATCATTCCCTAGAATTAGACCTAGGAGATTAAGATCGTCAAAATATCTTAGAGATTTGATATCAGAAACTTCGTTGGATATATCAAAACTAATATTACCAGTTTTTGTTAGCGAAGCAATAGAAAAGCCTATCGAAACTCCTGGCTTAGAGGGTCAATTAACATATCCTTCTGACTCAAGCAATCTTGTTAATTTTATTAGCGAAGCATTGGATCTTGGTATACGTTCATTTTTAATTTTTGGCATCCCAAAAATAAAGAATGAAGATGGCATAAGAGCATATGCGCCTGATGGACCAGTTCAGGTTGCGATAAGGAATATAAGAAAAGAAATTGGTTGGGATCCACTAATTTTTACTGATTTATGCATATGTGAATATACCTCTCATGGCCATTGTGGTATTCCATTAAATTCAAGGAAAGGTGATGTTATTGATAATGATTCCACTTTAAAGGTTTATCAAAAAATAGCAGTATCACAAGCCCAATCTGGTTCTGACTTCATTTCACCCTCTGGTATGATGGATGGTCAGGTTAAAGCAATAAGAGAAGCATTAGATGACGCAGGATTTAATGACGTTGGTATAATGGCCTATTCAGTTAAATATGCAAGTGCCATGTATGGCCCATTTAGGCAAGCTGTGGACTCTGCTCCTAGATTTGGTAATAGGAAAAGCTATCAAATGGATCCAAGAAATGCTAAAGAGGCATTAAAAGAGGTAAGGCTTGATTTAGATGAAGGAGCAGATATAATAATGGTTAAACCTGCCATATTATATTTAGATGTTATCCGTTTAGTAAAGGAATATTATCCTGAGGTTCCATTAGCAGCATACAATGTTAGCGGAGAATATGCTATGATTAGATCTGCTATCAAGCTAGGGTTAATTGATGAAACCCAATCTATAATAGAATCCCTTATATCAATAAGAAGAGCTGGGGCAGATATGATAATTACTTATTTTGCTTTAGATGCCGCCAAAATTATTAGTTCCGGAAAAGAGATTTTTTAACAAATTGATAATTTGTTTATAATCTTTTTTGTTGATTTTAATTATTGAGGGCCCGTAGCCTAGCCAGGATTAGGGCGTCGGCCTGCGGAGCCGAAGGTCGGGGGTTCAAATCCCCCCGGGTCCGTGACCTTATTACTAATTGTTAACTCCCCGGTTAACAATGAATTAATGATACATTTTTATGACTAAAAATTTAATTAAAGTTTATTTTAGGATTTAGATTTCAAGGCTTAGGGCTTTTATCATTAATATCTAATTTGTTAAAAATTTTTTAATTATTTGTTTATGAACTTATAAATGTTCAAATTTAATGATTAATGTGGTGGAATATATGCAAAATGTAAATGAAAAAGTACCTGGTAAAGGACTGGTTATAGCTTCAATTGCGTTAGCAATATTATTTTCCTTAATAGTTCTTTATGCAGGTTATTCATTAAGCACTCTTCCAGCAAGTATTTTTTCTAATATAACAAAAACTTATGGTCAACTTTCTTCATTAAATTTAACTGGTACTGATATAATAAGATTAGCCGCTAATGTATTATATGGCTATGGTATTATATTTTTAATATTAGGTTTAGTTAGCATACCTTTTGTATATTTACCATTATATCATAATTTGCCAGAAAAAGCTATTGGACCAGCATTAGCTATCGGCATAATTGAAATCATTGTAGGTATATTTTCTATATTATTTGTTATACCTGGTATACTCATGGTTATAGCATGGTATCAGGTAAGGAAATTTAATTACGAAATGAAAATAAAAGCTTCATTATCCCATTAATTATAAGTTTTTTTAAAATGTATAAATTTTTATGCGTATGAATAAACAAGGAGATTAAAATGGACAAGAAAATTTGTAATAGATGCGTTAACTGGAGACCACATGTACAATACCCATTTATTGGTTTATGTATAAAGCTTGGTAAATTGACTGTTGATGATGATACGTGTAGTTTCTTTGAAGAAGTAAACATAAAATCAAATGAATTTTATTGGATTCCTGAAATGAAAACGAGGGTTTTTGGAGATGAGGCTAAAATTTTTCTAAAAAATGGTTATAGAGTTTTCTTAGGAGCATATGTTGATCCAGATGTTAGAGAAGAAATATATGGATCATTTTAACTATAAAACTTCTCTTTCTATTATGTTTTAGCAGGATACAGAAACAAGTTGTGATCGCATGCCAGATAAAATAATAGAAAAAGAATTGATTAATAAAAAATATAATAAGAATATGATAAAGGTTGCACTATTTTATCCATCCATATATAGTGTTGCAATGTCATCATTGGTTTTTCATAAATTATATTTTTTACTTAACCAACTTGATGATATTTATTTACAAAGGTTCTATATGCCTAGTTTAACAGGTAAACCAATACCAATGAGAAGCTTTGAAAACGGAATGCCTTTAAAAGACTTTGATTATATCTTTATTCCTGTGCATTATGAACTAGATTATATAAATATAGTTAAGGCATTAATTGGAAGCAATATAGAAATTTACTCGAGTAAAAGAAATAAACCAAAAATTATAATTGGAGGACCTACAATTACAGCTAATCCAGAACCTTTAGCAGAATTAGCAGATATTGAAGTAATAGGTGATTTGGAAGCAGTTTGGGAAAGGATAATTGATATTATTTATGGTGGAAACATAGATGCAGGCTATGGATTATATGTTCCTTCTTTAGGGAAACATGAAGTAAGAGTTGCATTTTCAAATTATTTTGATTCCTTAACTAAAAGGATACTTACTAATGAAACTACTTTTACATTAGCAGTCGAGGTAATGAGAGGTTGTCCATTTAATTGTTTATTTTGCATGGAAAGTTACATATCAAGACCTGTAAGATATAAAAAATCTGATGATATTATTAATGAGGTTGAGGAATTAAACAAAAGGTATAACGATAGGATTTCATTAATTGGACTAACTGTTAATTCCCATCCAGAATTTAAAAATATTTTAAAAAATATAAATGAAAGAAAATTAAATATTTCCTTACCTTCATTAAGAGCTGAATTATTAGATGAAGAATCTATAGAGTTAATCGCAAAATTAGGACAACAATCTCTTACAATTGCCCCAGAAAGTTCTGAAAGGGTAAGGTTTGCATTGGGGAAGGAAATAAAAGATGAAGATATAATAAAAGTATCTAAATATGCATCTAAATTTAATTTGAATATTAAGGCATATTTTATTACCTCAATACCTGGAGAAACTAATGATGATTTAAAAAGCATAATCGATTTAACATATAAAATAAAAAAATTAGGGGTTAAAAAAATACATCTAAGCGTTAACCCTTTAATTATAAAACCTAGAACACCACTACAATGGTTACCTATGAGCGATGAAAACGCAATGAAAATAAAAATAAATTATTTAAAAAGAAATTCTAATTATGATGACTTTACAACTTATGACCCTTTATTAGCATTAGTACAAGCATCAATATCATTGTCAGATAGGGACGTTTTAAAATATTTGATACAAATGGCTATCGAGGGAGGTAATAGATCTTCATATAGGAATGCTTTAAAAAATGGTTTATCTGATATAGCGTTAAAAGGAAGAAGCGAACCGTTTCCATGGGATCATATTAAGGATATTATTAATAATGAGTACTTAAAAGAAAGGTATATAGCATTTAAGGAAAAAATGGGGTTAAAATAACTTCATTTTAATGAATTTTAGCGTAAAAAGATATATATTCCAAATATATATAGCAAGATGGTGATATAAGGTGGTGTTTAGAAAGATTTCTGTAATAGGGAAAGTATTTGAAAGAAGGAATTCTGCAGTTGTAATGGTTGAGGACAAGCCAATATTAATAGTAAAATATAATAATTCATTGTATGGTATGGATGCCATCTGCTCTCATATGGGATGCGGTTTATTAACTGATGTAACTGATAATATAGCAGCATGTCCCCTACATGGGGCTAAATTTAACGTAATAACTGGAGAGATGGTAGCCCCTCCACAAATAAAACCTGAGGTTCCTTGCGAATTCAAATCTGATTCAAAAACTCCATTAAAAACATATAAAGTAAGAATTAATAATGAAGGTTTTGTAGAAATTGATATATGATATAAGTGTTTAAACACATAATATTTTTATAGATTTATATTTCATTTAAGTATGGGGAAGAATTATGATTAATATAGAAGCAGAGGTTAAAGAAATAATCCAATCAAAGTTGCAAGGCGCTAAAATAGTTAATGCTAGTAATGGCAATACTCAAATATATTTTGATTTAGTTCAAGATATGATAAAAATTTCTGAAAAAGATAAAATACAAATAGTTATAGACGAAAATAAACCAGAAAACTTAGACATATATGACTTCTGTGGTCATGGATATTTGGTAAAACCTGAAGAAGAATCAAGAATAACTATACTATCTTTATGGGGAATAATATTTCAATTCGAGCCCCCATTAGGGCTAAAAGAGAATACTAAATATTATTTATGCTTAAGAAAGATTTAAAGAGAAACGGAAATTTTCCAAATAAGATCTCCTGAATAATGCAAATTTTCTATAGCTTTACCTTTGGCCTTTTGTTTTATGAGGTCAGAAATCTCTTTGCTATTATATAAGGACCTTCCTATCATTACTGGAACTCCCTTGTCTTGATCATATGCAGCAATTATTGATTTCTCTTTAAATTCACCTCTTACACCTTTAATTCCGGGAAGCATTAAGTCTGCTCCTCTTGATACAGCATTGGTTGCACCTCTATCTATTATTACCCCATTCATCCATGAATTGTCTCTTTTCAATAAGCATAATAACGTTGGAAATATAAGATCACCTTTTTTAACTATGCATGGGAAGTTGTTATCCAAATAAAAACTAATGTCTTGATAAACTGCTATCTCTACTTTATCCCATTCCATGGGTAAGTTTGGATATTCTTTTAATATCTGATCTCTAACCTCTTTAATTTCCTTTTTTGACAATAAATGCCTTTTGCTTATTTTTATCTTTTCCGACATGCCGTTTTAACCCTATAATTAATATAAAAAAGAATAAATTTAGCTTTATCTTGTATTTTAGTTTATTGGTATTTTCTAAGCTAAAGACTAAAATCAATGTTCCATAATATATCTAATTGAAGTAAAACACTTAAAGTACGACATTAAAATTCATTTTTATTTAATTTATATATTAATAATAAAATCAATTTTTTATAGATCAATTCACAACTTTAATCTCCTATACACCCCTCGCAGACCCGTTGATCATCATAGCATTTTGCTCTGCAATAGCTAGCGGCAGTCATAGGGGTCATTTAATAATATCTATTTTAAGCTATAAATTCTTATTCATAGCTAAAAATTTTGTTAATTGTCATAAAAAAGCAAAGATTTTAAATAATCTAACAGCTCTGAATACTCAGGAGGGAAAATCATGTCAGAGAACTCGCATTTACAAGCAAATACGTTTAAGGCAATGGCAGATTACTTGAATTCAAGCGTATTAGTTAAAATGAAAGGGAATAGAGAAGTAAAGGGAATATTAACAAGTTATGATCAGCATTTAAATTTAATTTTAGAAAAGGCAGAAGAACTCGAAGGAAAAGTTTCAAGACCATTGGGTTTGGTTCTTCTCAGAGGAGATAATGTAATAGCAGTAAGTCCAGCAGGGTGATGAATTATGACAAAAGGAACACCTTCAATGGGATTGCATAGCAAAGGTAAAACACATATAGTATGCAGGAGATGCGGAAGAAGAGCATTTAATGTATCAAAGGGCTATTGTGCAGCATGTGGTTTTGGTAAAAGTAAAAGGATAAGAAAATATAGTTGGCAAAATAAAAAGGTTAACAGAATTAGAATAGTATAAGGTGTTTTGTTTGGAAGGTAGATGGGATAAAAACAAAGAAAAGTTGAAATCTCTTTTAGATAAATATAATTTGGATGTCCTTATATTAACTGGGAAGGAAAACATAATTTATTCAACAGGTATAAGGGATCCTACAGAAGTATTAATATTATCAAATAAGTGTCCTGATTATCTGCTTACATCAACTCTAGATTATTTCAGAATGCTTAGTAGAGCTCCAAAAGATATTTCATTAAAGGCATTTTATAGACCAGGAGAAAAAGGAACAGAACCTCCAATTCCCAAATCAGATTTAGTGGAAGGGGGTTTAATTGATGCAATAAAGCTCATATCTTCTCAATGTGGAAATAAGATAGCAGCTGATTTGCAATGGGCAAATTATACTATAGGAAATTATTTAAATGAACAATTAAAAATTCAGGACTTAAGTAATGATATTATAAAAATAAGAGAAATTAAAGATGATTGGGAAGTTGAATTCATAACAAATTCTATTAATGCCTCTGAAAAAGCATTAAGGGATGCATTAAATGTATTAGAATCTAATCCTTCGGAAAACGAAGTAGAAGCAGTATTTTATTCATCCCTTATGAATCAAAATGCTTGGGGTGAGGCATTTCCAACAATAGTTGGATTTTATGAAAATACAGCATTACCTCACTATAATCCTGGTAATGTTAGATTGCAAAAACCAGGGCCTGTTCTTATAGATTTTGGAGCAAATATGAACGGGTATTTAAGCGATATGACAAGATCTCTATGGTTTGGCGAAGGAGGTAAAGAATATAAAAAATTAATTGAAACTGTTGCTGAAGCACAATCAGAGGCTATAGATTCTATAAAGCCTGGTGTTGAGGCGTGGGAGCCTGATAAAGCTGCGAGGCTTGTCTTTGATAGAGAAAATATTACAAGATATTTCAATCATGGCTTAGGTCATGGAGTAGGTGTTGAAATTCATGAAGCCCCATATTTAAGGCCAAACTCTAAAGAAATATTAGAACCAGGAATGATTGTAACAGTTGAACCCGGGATATATTATCCAGGCTTGTATGGAGTTAGAATTGAAGATATGGTTTATATTACCAAAAATAAAGCCAGGTTAATAACTAAGTTTTCAAGGATTTTATAAATTTGATATTAAAACTTTTATATTCTTATTCACAAAATTTTATCAGGGAATTCTATGAAGGAAGTTAAGGCAGTATTTCATATAAATGAAGATAGTCAAGAAACTTTAAAGAACCTATTTTCAAGCATTTATAATTTAATTGATTCATTAAAAGGATCAGAAATTAAGGTTGAGGTTATTATAACTGATAGGGGGATAATTAATTTCATGAAGGGTAACATGGATAAATATACTTATGAGACAATAAATGAACTCCTAGGATCAGGGGTTAAATTTAATGTTTGTAATATATCATTAAGATCCTTAGGAATCCCTTATAATGATTTAGTAGAAGGTCTAAATTTAGTTGAATCTGGAATAGTTAAAATAATAGATCTTGTTAATAGTGGTTATGTGTATATAAAACCTTAATATACCCATCTTTTTCCCATAATCATTAAATTCATCTACATAAAATACACAATTTAGACTTTATTAATTTAATGTTGAAAATATTTTTATAGTATCGAGGACTATTATTGTAATAGGGTGATAAGTATGGCAACGAGTAAGGACCCTTATTTAGAGGCAAAGAAGCAGCTTAGAAGCGCTGTAGATATTCTTGGTTATAGTGATGAAATTTATGAAATGTTGTCAACCCCAGAAAGAATAGTTCAAGTTAAAATACCAGTAAAGATGGATGATGGAAAATTAAAAATATTTACTGGATGGAGAGTTCAACACAATAGTGCTCTAGGCCCCTATAAGGGAGGGGTTAGATATCATCCAGAAACAAATCTTAGCGAAGTAATGGCACTAGCAATGTGGATGACATGGAAAAACTCTCTAGCAGATATACCATATGGAGGGGCTAAAGGTGGAATACAAGTAGATCCATTCCAACTAAGTCCAAGAGAACTTGAAACACTATCAAGAAAGTATTTCGCTGGCATAAGCAAGTTTGTTGGTGTTGATTTGGATGTGCCTGCACCAGATGTAAATACAAATCCACAAACTATGGCCTGGTTTGTTGATGAGTACTCAAATAGAAACGATGCTCAATTATTTGGTGTGGTTACCGGTAAGCCATTGGAATTGGGAGGATTACAAACAAGGATTTTCTCAACAGGTTTGGGGGTTGCAACTGTTGCTAAACAGGCAGCTAAGAAAATATTTGGATCAATTGAAGGAAGAACTGTAGCAGTTCAAGGATTTGGTAATGTTGGTTTTTATACAGCTAAGTTTTTAAATGAAATGGGAGCTAAAGTTATAGCTATTTCAGACGTTAAGGGAGGAATTTATAGCAGCAAGGGATTCGATGCTGATGAAATAAAGGCAACAATTAGCAAGAAAGGAAGCATGTTTGTTACAGACTATCCAAATTATGAGAAAAAGATAAGCAATGAAGAACTCTTGCAACTTAATGTAGATATATTAGTTCCAGCTGCAATTGAAAATGTTATAACAGAAGAGAATGTATCAAAAATAAAGGCAAAATTAATTGTTGAAGGAGCTAATGGTCCAACTGCGCCTGAAGCAGAGGAATACTTAACAAAGAAGGGAGTAGTAATAGTTCCGGATACTCTAGCCAATAGTGGAGGAGTAATTATGAGTCACATTGAATGGGTAAACAATAGAATGGGTGGATGGATAACAGAAGATGAAGCAAGAAACAGATTAATACAAAAGATGGAAAACAATCTAGATATGATTTGGAATTTCTGGGAAAACAAATTAGACCATGAGAAATATAATTTAAGGATGGCTGCCTACGGCATTGCAGTAGATAAAGTAGTTAGAGCTATGAAACTAAGAGGCTGGATTTAACTATATTATTAATAGTATTTAATAAAATTTTTTTATCTAATGCACTTATTTTATAGAATTCTTTTATGTTTAATTTTTCAAGGTATTCATTTAATAAATGATCTAATGCTTTTAATTCATTATCATTTAGCAGATCTATTTTATTTATAATTAATATAATTTTTTTATTTATAATTAATTTTTTTATGTTATTTATAATATTAAATTGTTCCTCAAGGGGCATGTACGCATCTTTAGAAGGATCTAAGATAAAAATTATAATACCATCTAGATGAGTAAGCGCACTTATTGCTTTTTTCTCAATTTCATTCATTTCATTAATGCTTCTATCTAAAAGTCCTGGAGTATCAACTATTTGGATTACGTTATTTTTGTCATATTCTAAATGACCAATAATGATTTCTTTTGTTGTAAATGGATATGAGGCTACCTTGGTGTTTGCATTTGTAATTGATGATACTATTGTTGATTTTCCTGCATTTGGAGGACCTGCGATAATAAGCGTTTTTCTAGAAGGATCAAGACCAGGAAATGACATGATAGTTATAACAAGATTTCTAAGATATTCTAATGATTTACTGCATTTTTTTATCGAAGAAATCATTCTACCCCTAGCTTCTCTAGAAAGCATTCTCATTTCTTTAGGGGTATCCGATGCTAAAATTTTGTTTCTATAATCAACCCAAAATTTTCTTACAAAAAATCTAGATTTTTTGATACATTCAATTGATTCAAAAATTTTTTTCTTATCATAGTTTGCCTCAATTAGTCCCCAATAAAAATTATGTAGCTTTTTCAACATTTTTTCTAATTCAACTATTGATTCAGTTTTTGAATTTATTATATTATAAATGAGCTCTATTGATTTTATTTCTTTTTCATATTGTTTACCTCCTTTTTTTGAGTACCTAGATTTAATTTTCTCCATTATTTCATCATATAATGGTATTTGAATTTCCTTCACTATTTCCGCTGGATCCATAATAGTTTCTTTCAATTTCCTTCCTATTTATTAGGTTTTTCTTAACTTATTAAGTATTTCAATCTCATTTTTTATTTAAAAAACTTCTTCTAACCTCAATCTCATATTTATTTATTATATTCTTGTTTTTTCTAATTATACTTTTTAATGATAATTTAGATACACCCAACTCTTTTGAAACTAACATAATAGATTTTTCTATTGAATAACCATATGATCTATATAATGCATATAATGCAATTGCATATTGATTTCTTTTAGTTCTAGATTTTAAGATAGGATAATTTTTTAAAATTTCATAAGAGAGTTTAAATTTATCTGAATTTTTTAATTTTTCCAATTTTTTATCAATAATTGATGATATATGAACTTTACCCGTTAGATCTACTTCAAAGAATTTACCTTTTTTTATAGATTTTTCCAATTTTTTATCTATGGAATTTTCACTACTATGATAAATCCTAAAATAATTTGTTTTGTTATCTTTTGCGCTTTTATCAATATGATATGCATTATCATCGATAAGAGATTGCAAAACTGCACCACAATTTTGGCATACTAGGTATCCTGTTTCATTGCTCCACGCTAATCTATGAGATCCACAATATGGGCATTTTATATTAATCATTTTCTTCACAATTAAAATTTTGTCATTTTTTATATGTAAGTTTTTAATTAAAATTTTTATCTACACTGAGACAGGGGAAATCTTTTGCAACAAAATGAAAGCCTCTGATGGGATGAATAAAATATTATCCTTTTTTATTTTAGGTATGTGCTTGATACAGCGTATTAGAGTTAAATTAGCAAAAAGCTCTACTTAACCTCTTCTAAATTTTGTATTTATGTATAGAAATGAATTTATGCATGTTTTATCTTGATTAGAGAGGGGAAAGCAAATATTAGATGATTAAAACTTAAAACAAATAAGAAAAGTGTATTACTATCTTGTTTTGTTTAGAATTTCTAAAGAAATATATAATAAAGGGGTAAAGATTGTCAAAAATTGATTTACCTAAAATAAAATCTAACATATCTAGCATTAAAGAAGCATTTAATTTATTCATAAAAAGCATGGAAGTTTCTGGAGCTTCTCCATTAACTATAAAATCCTATAAAGTTGCAATACAAAATTTTATTAATTTTATAGGAGAAAATAAAAGAATTGACGAAATTAATTATGATATTTACGCTAATTGGATTAATTATTTAAAGAAAAATATGTCTAAGAGAACTAAGAGAAATTATGAAGCAACTATACATTATTATTCCATTTTTGTTAGAAGATTCCTAAACTGGATTGGAACTGATCAAGAATTGCCAATAATGTCATTAAGGAGGCAAACATTTAGCGAAGCATTAACTTGGGAAGAAGTAACAAAATTAATTTCATCTGTTAGGGATTTAGATGATTTGCTAATAGTTTCAATATTATCCGAAACAGGTCTAAGAGTTAGAGAACTTTTGAATTTAACTTGGGATGATATAAATTTAGATACAGGTCAAATTAGGGTTATAGGTAAATATAATAAAGAAAGAATAGTTTTCATAGGTCCTTTAAGTAGACAGGCTTTAATAGAGGCATATAATCTATATGGAAACAAGAGAAAGAATATCATAGATTTAACTTATCAAGCCGTTTATAAGAGATTAAAGAGTTTAGCTGTAAGAGCAGGATTAGATCCAAGAAAAGTTAGGCCTCACATAATAAGACATACTTTTGCTACTGAAGCGTTAAGAAGAGGTATGAGTTTACCTGCATTGCAAAGATTGCTAGGACATAGCGATATAAAAATTACACAACTTTATTTGCATCTAGTAAATGATGATGTTAGGAGAGAATATAATAGATTATTTTCACAACAAAATTATATTCAAGATAATAATGCATTTCAACCTTACTATATTAATCCTCAATCATATAATAAAGGTAAAGGCTTTGCTGGCATTTAATAGTATTTTCAAGTTTTAAATTATATGTCTATAAAACATTTTTATAATTGCTCAGAGATTATCTATTTCAAAATAAAGCTAAGAACTATCTGTATATCTTAATATATTTTCAATTTTATTTTTAATTGAGATTAATTTATCTTTATTAGATTTGATTATTTCCCTATTTTCTTTTTCTAAGCTTTCAAGAAAGTTTAGTAAATCTGTAATTCTATCAATTATATAATTTGGATCTGGTGATAAATAGAAAGCAGTTAAGGTAGCTTTTGCAAATTCTTTGCCTTCATTTGTTAATTCATATTTTCCATACTGATTTTTAAAAACTAACCCTTCGCTAATAAGCTCATTTATTATAGGATATAAACTACCTGGGGAGGGCCTCCAAATTCCATTGGTCAATAATTCTATTTCATTCATTAGCTCCACTCCATTTAAGGGTTTTTTGTATAGCAAAGAAATTATCATTGGGCGTAGCCATCCTCTATGTCTCCATGCCTTTGCCCATCTTGGTTGAGATCTTCTTCTCCACTCCCAAAATGACATATTTTTTCACAATTTTCTATTATAACTAGAGAATAAATAAGTTTTTTAATTAAAATTTGTTAATTATTTCTCTCATTCTTTCTTTAAGTGCATTTGAAAATTCTTCGTTATTTATAACAATGCTTATAACTTCATAAATTTTGCTAGGTAATCCAATTATAACTGTTTTGCATCCTACATAAAGGTCCATAAATACTGCCCTGCTCTTAATTATTTCAAAGTTATGTTTTTTCGATTCTTCAATATATTTTTCACCGATTTTTGCATCATAAGGAAGTAGAAGATAAGCTCCATTTTTGGTTGTTGAAATTATTTCATATAATAATGGCCAAAGATCAAGCAGTTTATCAAGAACTTTATAAACCATAAAATATGGTTTTTCATTACAATTTTTGACGTATGTTATTGTATTTCCTATGGTTTCCTTAACTCCATATATTATTTTTATTTCATCAATCGTCTTAATAGTTGTAATACCTGACAAGAATTGGCCTATGTTTTCTATTTCCCTTGCTTTAATATTTGCATCAGCTATTAAATTTTGGGCAATTGTTTGAAAAGATAATGAGGGTTCTAGAATTTCATAATATATTTGATCCTTTGTCGTTATTAATCCCTTTTTTTCCAAGCTTTTCAGCACATCATATATTCTTTGAATTGGTATGTTGGAATTTTTTGCTATATCAGTTGGTCTCGATTTTCCAAGTTTTAACAATGTAAAATATGCATTTGTTTCATATTTATTTAATTTTAAAGTCTCTTTGATTTTATTTTTAATTTTTTCTAAATCTTCACCCATTATTAATCCCAAATTTAAAAAGACAAATTAAATTAAAAAGCATTAATAACAAATTGTGCTATTATTAAATTGGACCCGTAGCTCAGCCAGGATCAGAGCATCGGCCTTCGGAGCCGGAGGTCCCGGGTTCAAATCCCGGCGGGTCCATACGAATTAATTTCATAAAATCAAATTGAAATCCTACCTTTTTAAGACCTCATAGATTAATTCAAAAAGTTTAAAATCTCTTTCCCTTCTTTAATTCTAATAAGACTTCGTTGAGCAAAGATAAGATAGTAAAGTGTGAGGGATAATTATACTTTTAATCGTTTTTTGTTACTTAGTTATGTTCTCTTAAGAGATTTAGAGAGTTCTTAAGTTTTGAACCTTATTTATATATAAGGTAAAAATCAATTGAAAACAATGATCTATTTAGATGATTCCTTTTGAGATAGAGAGTCAAATAAAATTGAATGCAACAAAAAGGTTAACAATAAATTTAATAAATTGATTAATACAAATTTAAAAAGGTGAATTTCATGTCGGAGCCAATAATTGTAGTTCATGCAGGTGCAGGTACATGGAAGAATGTTGAAGATATAAATCAAATAGTTGATATTTTGAAAGAATCATTAGAAGCAGGTTATAATTCATATAAAAATGGAAATTGTTTGGATATGGTTACAAGTGCTATAGAAGTTATGGAAAACTCAGGAATATTAAATGCTGGACTAGGCAGTACTTTAGATTATGTTGGTAATGTAACAATGGATGCGGGAATTGTTAATGGGAATTCGTTAAAAGCAGGAGCAGTTGCAGCAGTAACCTATCCAAAAAATCCAATTAAATTGGCCAGATTTGTTTTAGAAAAAACTCCTCATTTACTCATAGCCGGGCAATACGCAGATAAACTAGCTAAAAAAATTAATCTTGAAAAACACCCAGGTCCTTCAAAGAATTCTATTTATTTATGGAACAAATTAAAAAATAATCCAAATGTTGAGAATTTTGTTTTAGAAAGGATAAACGCTGCAAAACAAATTGGCTATGATACTGTTGGTTCAGTTGCGATTGATAAGGATGGTTGCCTTTCAGCAGGAGTTAGTACTGGAGGGGTAAGCTTAAAATTACCTGGTAGGGTAGGAGATAGCCCAATCTTTGGAGCTGGATATTATGCAAATAAAAAAATTGCAGTAGCTGCAACAGGTATTGGAGAAGTTATAATGACTACTCTCCTTTCATATAAGGTTTCTGAAATTTATGAGATAAATGGTAATTTAATGGAATCGATGAACAATGTTATTGAATATATAAACAAAGGTTTTGGAAAGGATGTAGTTGGAATTATAGGAATAGATTATAAGAAAAATGTATATGGAATATATAATACCGAGGCAATGCCATGGGGTTATATTACGCTAGACAAGAAAATAGTAATTAAGGGACTTCCTAATATGTAGTTTTAATATAAATTTTTAATTAATTAAAAATAAGAAAAATTCTTTATTATATCGTAATGCGGAGTTTGAATTTGTGGGATTTAATTAATGTAAAATAAAACACTGATAAATTAGTAATCTAGTTTATTTTATATGCTATTTTTTGCCTATCATTAATTTATATAAGTGTGTTTTAGCATAAACTACATAGCAAGGTGGGAGAATATTGAGTAGGAAAGATAGATCCTTGTCTAAAGGCGCGTTATATGGAATAATAATCGTAATTATCGTGGTAATAATCGTTGGAGGAGTAGCAGCATATTATGCAACTAAAAAGCCTATAACTACAACCACAACTACCTCAACAACTACAACAACAACTACATCCATAACCTCAACAACTCCAACAACATTTTCAACATTAAGTCCAGTTGCAACATCAACATATGCATCAGTAGCAGGAACACCAATTAACTTTGTATTATCATCATTTACCCCATCAAGCAATAGATATGCATTATTCTATGCAGGTAATGGGAAAATAATAAACACAACATCACAATACGTTAATATAACCTATAATTATCCAGGTCATTATTTAGTTTATTATAATGTATATCAAAGCGGTTCATTAATAGGATCTTCATTAAGTAATTTAATAGAAATAACAGTAGCACCAAATGTACCATCAAGCCTATCAGATTTAGTTACAGTTCCAACAATTACATTTAACATAACAAGAAATCCAACAGCACCAATTTTCTCAACAGGTGAAACAGTTTATTTATCAGGAGGATTTTTGCAACCACCATCTGGTCAAAACATGACAATATATGAATATGTATGGAACTTTGGTAATGGTCAAACAATGACTGTTATGGCAAACCAAACAACATTATTACCTGAAGAAAACCCAGTTAATGTAACTTATTCTTCACCAGGATTATATGCTGTATCATTAACAGTAATAACTAAAAACGTTTCATCTGGGAAAACATATAACTATACAACATATCAAACTATTGCAGTATCATCATCTACTTCACCATTTGCAATATATTCATCAAACTTGCAAGTACCTAACCCAGGTTCTATAATTGTTTCAGAAAATGTTCCAGGAGGTCCATACAGCTTTGATCCAGATATAGACTATGAATCTGTAGGTTTTGAGGTTATATCAAATATATTTGCAACGTTACTTGTATACAATGGTTCTTCAACTACTTCATTCATTCCAGTCGCAGCTGAATACATACCAACACAACAGAATGGTGGCATAAACTCCAACTATACTGAATATACATTTAAAATAAGACCTGGTTTGTATTTCTCTAATGGAGATCCATTAACAGCATATGATGTATGGTATTCATTGATAAGAGATATGTTATTCTCAGGAGGATCACCAGGTACACCAGGTTGGATATTAACACAGTACCTTATACCAAATTATACACCATTTACTTTTGTTATAACTGCACCAAATGATACACAAGGATTTGAAGAAATAATGAATGCAATAACTTATAATAATCAAACAAATACAGTAACTTTCCATCTATATAAACCAACAGCTCCACAATTCTTATTTACTGCATTAGCTGATCCATTAGGTGCTGGTATATTGGATGCTAAATGGTTAGAACAAATAGGGGCAGGAATTAATTTCACGCCAGCTGGATTTTATTCATATCAACAACAAGCAAATGAAGGTAATTATAATACACAAGTACAATGGAACCCAATATCATCTGGACCATACATGATCAAATCTTATACCCCTGGAGAAAGCGTTGTTTTATCACCAAATCCATATTGGCCTACAAATATTTCATACATACCAAAACCAAATGATACTGTTATAATATATTGGGTTAAAGATCCAAACACTGCATATGAAATGTTTGCATCTGGACAAGCTGATATAGTAACTGGTTTACCATCTAACTATATACCCTTAGTTGAGCAATTAGAAAGCAAAGGACAGGCATCATTATATGAATTCCCAACGTTATCAGAATTTTTCTTCACGTTTGTCGATAACATATCACAATCAGCATTACATAGCCTAAACCCATCTTATCATATTCCATCATATTACTTCGCAAACCCATTGGTTAGAGAGGCATTTGCATATGCATTTAACTATACACAATACCTAAATGATATAGTAGGTAATGTTAAATATCACTTTGACTTTGCAAGTCCCTATTGTGGAGTTATAATACCTGGTTTACCATATTACATTCCACCAACAGAGCTAACAGGTTGCCCAACATTTAACTTAACATATGCAAAACAATTAATGGAAGAATCTGGATATTATAACATATCAGTATACTTCCCAATAATTGTATCAAGTGGTGATACAGTTGATTTCACGGCAGCATCAATGTGGGCACAAGCATTGCATGATATGGATCCAAACATAAATGCTGTTCCCTTATATGTACCATTCTCAACTATAATATCATATGAGGTTCCAGGAGAAAATCCAATGCCAATATACTATCTAGGTTGGATAGCTGATTATCCATTAGCAAGCGACTTTGTTAATGCTATGTACGAAACAGGAGGTACCTATCCTGGACCAAATGGATGGAATGTATCATATTTTGCTAATCTAAGCAAATATTATGCTTCACAAGGAAATACATTCTTAGCACAATTATATGCTAATGAGTCTAATGAATATGCTGAATTAAATAATTTAATAATAATGGCTGATAATGCAGCTTTAGTAGGTAACACAACAGAAGCAGCACAACTTTATAAACAAGCTGAACAAATAGCAATTAATTTGTATTTCTATGTATACACGCAAATGCCAAATGCATATTGGGTAATTAAACCATATATGCACGGATTTAATAATCAGATAAGCTATGAAGAGAACCCAATGATAGGAGGAGCAGCAGATTCTCTATATTACTGGTGGGTTAAAGGATAAATACATATACTAATTTATATTTTTAAATCTAAACGATATGTTTATTTTTTTTGTATTTCTTTATAAACCCCAGAGAGTGTTTAATCTTGTGTGGGGGGATGGGATATTAAACTTTGGCAGTATGTTTTAAGAAGAGTATTGTTATTTATACCAACATTGTTAGGATTGACAATAATAGTCTTTGTTTTGATTCACATAGGAGGAACAAATAAGCTTCTTGCTATGTATTTAAGTCCTAGGTTAACTGGAGCTGCTAGGCAACAAATAATAGCTGAGCTAGATCAAAAATTTCACTTTAATGATCCTATTTATATACAATATTTTTATTGGTTAGGACAAATATTTGAGGGTAATTGGGGAATCACAAATACCCCCATCTTTAGTGGTCCAGTAACTCAAGCTATAGAAATATTTTTCCCAAATACCCTAATGCTAACTATAGTTGCTGCTATATTGATATGGTTTATTTCAATACCATTAGGTGTGCATACAGCAGTAAATAGGGATAAACCTTCTGATAATACTATAAGAGTAGCAAGCCTTACATTCTATGCTATGCCTTGGTATCTTATTGGTATTGTCTTAATAATCATATTCGCAGTTTGGCTTAAGATTTTGCCAATAAGTGGAACAGTCAATCCTTCTCTGGTCGCTGGTTTATCATGGTATAAAAACGGAATATCTTATCCAACTCATGTTTTATTAATAGATGCATTAATACATGGAGACTTTGTTGTTGCTGGAAATGCATTTTTACATTTAATTATGCCTTCCCTTACGCTAGCTCTAGGAGTTATGGCAGCTTTAGTAAGATTAATGAGAGGTACAATGCTTGAAACGCTAGATCAAGACTTCGTAAATTTTGCAAGAGCAAAAGGTGTTCCGGAAAAAGTAGTAATAAATCTTTATGCTAAAAATAATGCCCTATTGCCTGTTATAACAAACTTTGGTTATTTGGTCGCAGGCTTGTTAGGAGGAGTTGTTGTAATAGAAGATGTATTTTCTTATCCCGGTATTGGAATGTGGTTAACTGATGCCATGATAAATAATGATATGGGAGGTATTATGGGAGGTACTTTATTATTTGGAATAATCTTGGTTGTAACAAGTCTCATACTTGATTTGATTTATGCAAAAATAGATCCAAGAATAAGGTATTGAGGTGTGAAAAAGAAAATGAGTAATAAAAATGAAGTAAAACCTGATAGGTGGAGGGAATTAAGGCTTTCACTTCAAGTGTTTTTCTCAAATAAAGCTGCAGTAGCTGGTTTAATAATTTTTCTATTTTATTTCTTTGATGCATTAATTTTGCAATTCTTCCCTCAAATTATGCCCTTCAAACATCCCTATTTATTAACTCCAAATTATGCTAATCCAATTCCACAAGCTCCTTCATGGAAGCATCCATTTGGAACAACATATCCGGGAATAGATTTACTTAGAGCCGTTATAAAATCAATAAGACTTGATTTTTGGTTATCATTAGAAATAGTCATACCTGGGGCAATAATAGGCTTAGTTATAGGGATAATAGCTACATATTTTGGGGGCTGGGTTGATGAGGTATTAATGAGGATAACTGACATAGTATTTAGTATACCTTATTTAGTATTGGCTATAGCAATAGGATATGTTTTAGGCAGAACCCTTAATAGTATGATGATAGCTTTAATATTAGTTTGGTGGCCTTTATATGCAAGATATGCGAGGAGTGTTACATTGCAGACTAAAGAATTAACGTTTATTGAAGCAGCAAGGGCTTCAGGCACAAGCAATTTTAAGATAATGTTTAAACACATATTACCTAACTCATTACCTCCAGTTTTCGTCCAAATATCTTTGGATTTAGGTACAATTATGCTAACGATATCTGCCTTAGCATTTATAGGATTTTTACCTGCTGCAAACTTACCTGAATTAGGGTATTTAACGAGTCTTGGCTATGAATATATACAAACAGCACCTTGGGCAATGATAATTCCAGGTTTATTTATTGTTTTATTTGCTCTAGCAGTAAACTTAATGGGGGATGGATTTAGAGACGTTATAGATCCAAGAAGGAGGAGTGAGCTTTAGTATGGAGTCCAATAGCTTATCAAGCAATCTTGCACCAATTGTTAAGGTAGAGAACTTTCATTTGCATTACTATACTAGAAGAGGGGTATACAAGGCATTAAATGGAGTTAACTTAGAAATAAGAAAGGGAGAAGTATTAGGAGTTGCAGGAGAAAGTGGTTGTGGTAAATCAACGCTGGGAAGGGCAATAATGGGATTAATCCCAAGAAATGCTGCAGTCGTTGATGGAAGAATATTAGTTGATGGAAAAGATTATTTGAAGCCATTAAATGAATACTATAAAAAAGCCAAGAAATTTAAACCTGCTAAAAATGCAGATGTTCTTAAAAAAGTTAATGAAGAAATGTCCAATGTAAGAGGTCAAAAATTATCAATGGTATTTCAAGAACCTATGACAACATTGAATCCTTTATTGCAAGTTGGTTATCAAATAGCAGAAGTTTTATATTATCATAACCCTGGTTTATTAGCTAGTAGAAGGTTATCAAGGCATAGAGCAACTAAAGAAGATATGAAAAATATAATTAAGATACTTAAAGAAAATGGTATTAATGAAGCATTTAAAGATTATTTGAAAAATAGAAATATTCTAGGATTAGAAGATCAAGTTGCATCGATTTGGAGAAGAAAAGATTTGCACGATTTAAAGAAGGAGCAAATAATTGAAAAGTTATGCTGTGAACCAATAAATTCTTTTACTAAGAAATATTTAGAAGTAATTGAAAAGGAAAATAAATTACCTAACTTTTCTAGGATTCCTATAATAGGAAGGATGGTAAAGAGAGAATTGTTTAAAGAAGGCTATAAAAAGGCATCAGAATTTTTAGGATTATTAGGAATACCTAATGCTGATAAAATGGTTTATATGTATCCTCATGAATTGAGTGGGGGACAGAGGCAAAGAATAGTTATTGCTACAGCAATGATTAATAATCCAGAACTTGTTATCTTAGATGAGCCAACTAGCGCATTAGATGTTACGATACAAGCACAAATTTTAGAGTTAATAAAAGAATTAAAAGAAAGTACAAATTCATCTTATATGTTCATTTCACATGATTTATCAGTATTAGCAGAGGTTTCTGATAGAATAGCAATAATGTATGCAGGTCAAGTCGTTGAGGTTGGAAGGAAGGAATACATTTTCGACCAACCAAAGCATCCATATACTCAAATGCTTATGGAGGCAATACCAACTATTGAGGCTCACGAGTTAAAAGGCATAAAAGGAGAAGTTCCTGATATGAGGAATCCTCCAAAAGGTTGCATGTTTAGAGATAGGTGTCCATATGCCATGCCTATATGTGCTGAAAAAAGACCTGATCTAAGAAAGGTTGGAGAAGATCATTTTGTTGCCTGCTTCTTGTATGAGGTGGAAAAGCCATGATAATAGCAGCAAGAGAATTAAGTAAATTTTTTGATGTCAAAGGAGTTAAAAATGCAAAAATAAGGGCAGTAGAAAATGTTAACATTGAAATAAAAGAAGGAGAAATTGTAGGTCTTGTTGGAGAAAGTGGATCAGGAAAGTCAACATTGGGTAGATTACTTATCAGATTAATTGAACCAACTTCAGGGGAGATATTATATAACATTCCAGATGATGAATTAGATGAATTTGATAATGCGCTAAAGAGTAATGATCGCAATGCAATTGAAAAAATTGCTAATAAATATTCTATAATGAGATTGCACGGAAAAGAATTAAAAACATTTAGAAGAAATGTAGGGATAGTATTTCAAGATCCATATTCTTCATTAGATCCAAGAATGAAAATTGAAGATATAATAGCCGAACCAATAGTGGAGACTGGATATCTAAATGGAGAAAAGGTAAAAGAAAGAGTACTAGAATTATTAGATGAAGTTCAATTGCCCAGAGAATTTAGCTTTAGATATCCTCATGAATTGAGTGGGGGACAGAGGCAAAGAATAGCGTTAGCTAGGGGAATAGCAACAAATCCTAAGCTTGTTATCTTAGATGAGCCGACAAGCGCATTAGATGTTTCAATACAAGCTGAAATACTAGAATTGCTGAAAGGACTTAGGAAGAAATATAACATGGCTATGTTATTAATAACTCATAATATATCAGTTATTTCATATATGGCTGATAGAGTATTTGTCATGTATGCAGGGAAAATAATGGAGAAAGGAAATAAGATTGATATTATAAAGAATCCCGAGCATCCTTATACACAAGCTTTGATTTCTGCAGTTCCTCAAATCAAAAGGGTGAAGGCTAGAATTATATTAAAAGGAGATCCGCCAAACTTAATTAATCCTCCAAAAGGATGCAGGTTCCACCCTAGATGTCCAGTCGCTTTACCTGTTTGTGGTTGGACAGCTGATGAAGTAAAGCCAACCCTAGATTATTTAATAGATACAAAATATTTTACTGAATTTAGTAATACCAAAGTCGAAGTTAGAAATGAGCTAGAATTAGCTGTATATAATGCAAAGGCTGATAAATTAAAAGAAATAATAAACGTTGAAAAAGAGAACTTAAGGCCATTGATGTCAATAAAAGATGTAATTGAGGAGAATGGAAATGTAACAATAAAATTATATCAATATGAAACTCCTGAATTAATTGAACTAGAAAATGGTAGAGAAGTTGAGTGTTTACTTTTTTCTAAGCCTCAAATAAAATAAATGTTAGATTATTTTCATAATTTTTTCTTGTTTATACCCTATAATCACCTTTATATAACCTTTAAGCATGTTATCCGCATTTTCATCACCTGTATCAACTAAAAGATATTTTAGTGATGAGAGCTTAGAAATAGTTGATATTACCAATATATTATCTTTACCAACAATCTTTAATATTTTAGGACTTATTTGTTGATTACCTCTTCCAAATAAAAAACCTTGCCCTCCTATAGGAGATACTATTATTTTTACCCTTTGATTATTAATATAATTTAATAAATCATTTTCATTAGCATCATATTTTATAATTTCATAATTTTTTATTAAATCTACTCCTAAAAGTGTCTTTTCCAACCCTAAATTTTTAAAAACATTGTACGTAGTTGAGCCAGGACCAACAATATAAAAAACGTCTTGCTTTATTATCTCCTTAATGTAGTTTGAAATTCCCATTATTTCATCTTCATCTACACTATAAACTGCTTGTTTTCCAACATTAATCATACCTTCTGATGAGATTGATTTCATATATCCATATAATTTGATTTTAAGCTTATTATTTCTATATTCATCTTCATCTATATCAAGTACTTCCTTTAATGTAATATTTGAATTTCCATAAAAATATGATTCAATAACCTTAGCTGCATCTTTCGGATTTTTAGCAAATAAGGGGCTATACATTTTCACTCCAGATGGTATGCCTATAACAGGTATTGAATCTTTTATTGAGTCATAAATATCTCTAGCTGTTCCATCACCTCCTGAAAAAACCAATATATTGACCTCTTTTGCTATTAATTTGGAGCAATTTATTGTATCATATCTATTAGTGTTATAATTATCTTGCGAGCATTGTATAACTTTATAATTTTTTATTTTACTTTCTTTTATTACATATTCACCCATAATTCCATTAGGTACTATAAAGAATAACTCATTGACTAAACTTAGATTATTTAAAAAATCTAAAGTCCTATTTATAGAAATGGGTTGAGCCCCTAGTTTTAAAGCCTTCTGATACAAATTACCGTCAGTTCCTTTTAATCCCACCCTACCTCCCATACCTGCTATTGGATTTATTATTAATCCAATTTTCATTTTTAATTCCTCAACAACTCCCTAATTTTTTCTAAGTTTAAGCAACTAGAAGCATTAGTTCTTTTATTTTTTAAAATTAGATCAATTTGTTTTTTAGCACAATTTAGATCTATTAATTCCTCTGCTCCAAAGTCTTTAGCCATATTAAGCAGATTTAGTGAGGCTTTCAATTCATTTTCTTGTGCTTTAGCTAATGCTCCTGCATATAATACTAGGGATTGTAATCTTTTATCGTTATGATTTTTCCATGGAGTTTCCATAAATGTGTGTGCTAACCAAAATAATTCATTATCAAGGAAATCAATGAAATTACTTAATTCTTTTCCTTCTTTAACTTCAGGTTCCCCAATAAAGACATCAATAATTCTTGAACCCAAAGCTTTTGTTATTTTATCTCTAATGATTTTACTATCTTTGCAAAAAACAACCACTTCTATATGTGTAATAGAAATTCTGATTCCATGGGGGCATCCTAAATCCATTAATCTTTCTTTTAATCTATCTAAATCGCTAACACTATATTTATTGTTTTCAATTATATATAATGCTCTATCCAATTTTCCACCATTAATTAACATCTGTAATAAAATTTATATTTATCCATATTAATATGTAAATTTAATTATTTATTAAATGATAAAAACTATAAATAAGTTTTAAGAAATTTAGATAAATTTTATCTAGGAGAGTGCTATTTATTTTTTAAATTTAAAATGGGATAAGTATGAAAAGGTCTTTAAGTGAAATTATTGGAAGTATTATTGTAATTTCCATAGTGATAGCTTCTATAGCAATTATATACAATTTTTATTATAAGAGTATAAACGATTCATCAAAATTATTAAATATGTATCAAAAGAAAATTATTGAAACTTATGATCCCCCTTTGATTTCAATGATATACAACAGTAGTGGTTTATATTCTTTAATTGAGGTAAACTATCCAATAAATATATCTTATCTAATAATTAAGTATGGTAATCGATCAATTATAGATAACATAAATAAATTTGTTACATCTCATTATGAAGTTCAGCTAATAAAAAATTATAATTGTTCTCAAAATGTAAGCCTTTTATTAGTTACTAGTGATGGTGCAATAATTCCTTATAATCCATATTATGATCCTAATATAAATAAAAATTTATTAAATCCTAGCTTTGGCTATTTTTCATGTATGTTTCTCTATAAAAATAATTCATCAAATAGTTTTTCTAATCATCAAGAAGACACAAAATTATTATATAATGAAACATATTTTAATGCAATTAATCCCCCTGATATTAATTATTATACAATTAAAACTAATAAAGAAATAAACATTAATGTTAGTGGGAATTTGAATAATAATTTGAATTTAATCTTCTATATTAATGGAGAAACTATAGAATTAAATAATAATGGAATTTCATTACTCTCAACTATTTATGTTAATGATTCAAAGATATACCTTTATGGAGGAGGTTATTATAACTCTCCATATACCCTTGTATATCTATATTTTTATTCCAATAACACCTCTTTTTATATTCTAAGCTCAAACATAAAAGGTACAATTACTTTTACAGCATCAGTAATGGCAATGCCAATAATACTTCATAATGCACCTATATTAACATTTATAGGTGATGAGGATAATTATTTTGGAACATTAAATTATACTAATACGCTGATAAATGGGGCTAATAATATAGCAACGTATGTAGGCAATGGAAAAATTAATGGTAGTGCTATCATCTCGGGTCCACTTATTTTCTATTTTTCTAACATAGGAATCACGCAGAATTTTAATATAAATCTATCATTAATTTTAAAAGAGATAATAAATTATAATTATTCTGAATTTAAATATACATTACCCTATTATAATTATTTGAAATACAATATAATATTATCTAATGAAACATATAGACCAATAATTGATTTATATAAAGCAATCTCAATGATTAATATAAGATATCCTTATTTGATGTTCGTAACCCCATTAGGTAACGTAGACAGAAATTTATATACCAATTACCAAATATTTCAAGCTCCATATAATATATCTTATCTAATATATTTCCCTTATATTTTATTATATTATAATTCTCTACCGAGTTTTTACATAAATAAAGAAACCCAGCTCACATATTATCTAATTTTGAATCCGGTAAATACAACACCTTCTATAATAAACCCAGTATTGTTTACAAATATTAATAATATTACATATTTTATATCTAATGATAATTTTAGTCCAAAAATAAAACATAATAATGTTAATCTTAATCAAAGCATTATTTATGAATTTATAAATGGTTTAGATTATAACACAAGTTGTAATCAGAATATATTCTATAGTTTAATTAATAATAATGGAGAATTTGAATTACAAAATGAATTCGTATATGGAAAAAATTTTTTGGCAAATCTTAATAATGGGCTCTATGTTTATGTTTGTTTTAACAATCTTACAAATGATTCAATAAATTTGGCCTATTTTTCATAATATATGAATATGAGATAATTTTTTAAGCATTAATTTTTAACTATTTTTATTGAATGGAAATGATGAAAAGCAGCTTAATGCATGGAGAAAATAATACAATGGTAATGAGCTTTGCTATAATTGTAATTTATAGTCTATTAAATTTTAAAATGTTATTAGATTATTTTATTATAATAAGTTAAGGTGTAATTCATGAACAATAGTTTTGATAAAATTAATCATGAGAATTTAGGCCAAGAAGTTCATTACGATGAATATAGATGGCGTATATTTAAAAAGAAAAGGTTAAGATCATTAGAAATATTGGATTCTTTGAAAGAATTAGGAGAATCGATAATAGTTATAGGAAGTGTAGCTAGAGGGGATGTAAGGGAAAATAGTGATATTGATATTTTTATTCTAGGCTCTATCCAATCTTATAAGTTGGAATATATTCTAGAAAACAAAGGATACAAGATATATAACAAAGAAATTATTCAAGCAACTCCAAATTATGCTCCAAAGGCTTACTATTATATAGATAGCGATTATAAAGAAGTTATCAGTTTTCCCCTAGCTAAGCTCAACAACAATGAATTGGAGTTTTATGGATGGGGAGGGAAGATAAGTAAAAATGAGATATTATTAAATAAAAGAGTTCCGGGAGTAAATAAAGAATTAAAATTGATTATTCCTACAGACTTCGGTCATATTGAATATCCTATATTTGGGAGGGAATCTGAAGTATCTAGAATATTAAACATAAAGTTAGAAACAGTGTTAGAAAGGGAAAGGGTTTTATCTAGAAGGAAAGAAATAGGAAAGACTGGGGTTTTTTTAAAATACGAGGTTCCGTTTGATGAACCTTTAGATGAAGCAATAGAGTTTTTGATGAAAAAAAATCAATTTTTTGCAAAAAGAATGATGGAATATAATAATTAATTTTTAATTAAACAATATTTATAAGTAACTATTACCTAAAGTTATCTGGTGAAATAAATGAACGTAAGATTAGGTCTAGTAATTGCAGAGTTCAACTATGATATAACAAAAATAATGGAAGAAAAAGCAATAAGTCATGCAAGGTTTTTGAATGCTGAGGTTCCTATTGTATTTAAAGTACCTGGTGTATATGATTCACCCTTTGCAGTTTCTAAGTTATTAAGGCTCAATTATATCGATGCCGTATCAGTATTAGGAGCAGTAATACAAGGCGAAACAAAACACGATGAATTAGTAGCAAATCAAGCCGCTAGAATGTTAATTGATTTAAGCGAAAAGTATGGTAAACCTGTCACCTTAGGCATTATAGGGCCTGGAGCATCAAGAATGCAGGCTTTAGAGAGATCAGAAGAATATTCAAGAAGAGCTGTAGAAGCAGCTGTTAAATTAGTATTAAGATCTAAAATGCTAGATGAGGTTAAGTATGAAGGAAAACTTTTAACTATAGGATAAGAACTTATATGGGAGTCAAACATGATAAGAATATCAATAATAGAGCAGATAGGTTATCGAGAATGGACAGAAACCATAGGCACTGATAGGGAATGGAAAATACAGGAAACTCAAGCAAAAATTTATCAAGAAGCACAAAGAATAGCAACAAAATTTGGAGGGTTTGTCTTGCCATTAAGATATGATTATATGACGATTATATCAAGCAATCTTACTGAAGATGAGGAAAAGGAAATATTGGAAGTTGTTTCTTCATTGTCCCCAGTTGCAGTTAGATTATCAAGTGATTTAGGGACCACACCATTAGAATCAGAAAATAATGCATGGTCTCATATATCTAGCATAGAGCCAGGAAAATTGGGCCATTTTGGCAATGGAAAAGAATTTGTAATTGTAAGTCATATAGATTTAAATGGTTTAACGCCAATTACTCAAAAAATTGGTACCTTCAGAACATATGGTAAAATTTTACAAATTCTAGAAAAAATTAACTCTATAGCACAGGGAAATGGTGGTGTTGCCCAATATTTAGGCGGAGATAACATACTTGTTCTTCTGCCCGATTCAAATTATGAAGACCTAGTCACAAAAATGATTTCTACAGATGACCTAAAGGCTGGAATAGCGATAGCAAATAAAGCTAGAGATGCAATGAAATTAGCAGCAGAGGCTTTGCATGAAATAAGAGTAACTAGAAACAAAAGAATTGTTAAGAAGTCATTTCTTTAGAGATAATATCAGATAATTCACACAATGATGATATTTTAATAGTATCTTCATAATCTATATTTAATAAAAAGATTTTACTTAACCCAGCTTTTTTATAAGAGATTGCATCAAAAATGCTATCTCCGACAGCTATTATCTCATTACTAGATAAATTCAGCCCATTTATTGCTAAATTAACAGGTTCAGGATCAGGTTTTACATTTTTAACTTCATCACTTGTTATAAGCAAATCGTACCTTATATTTAATCTATTTAGTACTGCTAATGCATCGTTTCTCATGCTTGAAGTAACTATGGCAAACTTTAGTTTGTATTTATTTATAATATTAATTAAATATAATGTACAATAATCAGGCTTTAATGATAAAACCAATTTTTTGTATTCTTCGTTTTTAACAGATAATATATATGTTATTTGATTTTGATCTAAAGATATGTTTTTTTCTTTTGCAAAGCCTTTTAAAAAATCAATATCTCTTAGCCCCCAAAATTTATTTAAATCAATTTTATTATTTAAATTAATTTTAACTCCAAATTTTTCTGCAGTATTTTCCCATGCCTTGAAATGAAGGGCTTGAGTTTGTGCTAGAGTGTCATCTAAATCACTGATAATTCCCTTTATATTCATCGTTATCGTCCAATATCTATGTGTTGATAAGATTTAAATAATTTTATTTATTTTAATAGTTTTATGAATTCAAATATTTTAATAACAAAATTATAAAGTTTCTAGCAAAGAAATTTCTATTGGAAGATCATCATTATTTTAAAGAAAATTGTTTCTATAAATTTTATTAGTTTATTAATATTCTTTTGGTCTCCTTCCTAATTTCTTTCTCAAAACGTTTATTCTTTTTTGTATTTTTTCATCTTTATTAATTAAAAATGCATCAATTAAGCAGGAGAGCTCTAATGAATTTAACTTGTTAATCTTATAGATCTTAGATTCATTTATAAAATCTTTAAAAGCTTCATCGTTTTCTCCATTTTTTAAATTCTCAATACCATCAATGAAGTATTTATAAGATTCTAGGTAAACTATTTTTCTTGGCAAACCTCTAGTATGAGTTGTTAAATCTAATTTTGTATCTACATCATAGAACACCCTGGGATTGTCAGTAAGATGATAAGATCCTATCAATAACGATTTATTTCCTCTTATGAAATTGCTTGGCCTTGATGCTAAAACAGAATATTCATCACAAATTCTGGATATATTATCTTTGTAGCTTTTTGGAAATGCTAAAAATAAGGGGGAAACTATACCTGAATATATTATAGGGGAAACCAAATATTGTGTTCTTTTAGCATATTCTAAAAGATTTTTTAAAGCAATATAATGTATCCATGGAATGTCACCAGGCATGATTAGATAATAATTTGCATCTATAGCTTTTATCGCAGAGGCTATTCCTCTAGATGATCCTTCACACTTAAAAGAAGGATCATCGAAAATAAATTCAACATTAATTACTTTTCTTAATTTTTCATACTCTTTGTCATTTGTAACTACGAAAACGTTATCAGTAATTTTTTCGGATTCATTAATAGGATAAGAAATTATGGGCTTATTATTATATAGATATATTAATTTATCTTCAGCAAACCTTGTTGACTTTCCACCTGCTAAAATTATGGCAGCTATTTCCATTTTATTCACAATTTATTAGTATTTAATAAAAAGTAAAAAGTATTTTACTTGATATCGAAGGATGTTATTAAAGAATAATTCATTTTAAATGATTAGTTTGATATCATATGTTAAAATATTTTGAAACTTATGGTCTTATATCAAAATAAATGTCATAAATTAAAAATGATTCCTTTTTCATATGCGTTTTTTAGATTAACAAACATTTGATTGAAAGCCTTTGATAATATAGATTTATTATCATACATCGAGGTTATTTTTAGTAATTCACATCTACTTAATTGGGATAATTCTTTACTAAACTCTATCATATTTTTAGTTGCTCTAATTGCTTCATCAACAATAGTAATAGATGCGGCCTGTGCTGTTCTACTAAATGGGTTCAAATCTATAGCGGAAACAGTTTTTCCTAGATTTCTTAAAGCTTGGGTTCTATCACCATCCTCGATAGCTAGCAATACAAAGTCTGATTTATAAATTCCGTTTTCACATACAATACCTCTAGGTCCTTCTAGATTAGGTAATTTCACTTTATTGCATTCGCTGCCCATAATATTTTTGGCTCCTATATCTTTTAAATAATTTTCAATTTTTTTAATTCTCTCTTCGGATCTATGAAATAGATTAACTTCTATTGGAACGTTCAAGCTATTAGATAACTCGACTATTTCTTCTCCTGCGAGGGCTGCATAATTTCCATTTACTGAGATGATGGGTGATTGTGATAATAATAAATATGCGACAGTAACTTTCTCTGCATCTAAAGCAAAATCATGAGATTTTTCTCCCAATATATAATCAAACGCTTCACCTCTACCTTGAGCAACAAGCCCATGTGCCACCACAATTCCTTTATTAAAAAAATCAACTAATTTTTCTCTAGTTACCAATGATTGATATCTTGGATGGTTTTTAGGTATGTCTTCTATATTCATTCTTGCCAAGCCTCCGGTCCATGTGATGAGGGTCTCAAAATTCTTAAATTTAAACCTATACCTTTTAATTTATGCAATGCATCCTCTATTTTATTGTTTTCTATTAATAATACAATCATTTTTTTCTTTATATAATAGCTTAATAATCCTGGGGTTTTCAATATTTCGTCGTTGTGATTTAATAAATTTATCATTTTTGTTTTTTCACTAAAGTCCTTAATTTCATATAAGACAGTTTCGAAAGTAAAATTTTCTTCAATTTTATTTAAAACTCTTTGGGATTCATTTAAAATTTTTGAATCATAGCTATTTAGTAATTCTTTTGTTTCCATAGAGCCAAATTCTAACGTAACTATTGATATATCTTTTGGAAAAGAAATACAGTCAACATCTCCAATTCCGGGGGCCCCTTCTTTTTTCCTTAATATTATTCCTATCCCACATGAAATTGCTAACACATCACCAAGTCCAGTTTTATTTTCGATTTCTATTTTATGGGCCTCTTGCAGGGCTTTAATATAGCTTGTTTTTCCATAAAGAAAACCTATTAGTTCAGCCGCTATTGTTGATGATGCACTACTCGCATAACCAATCTTTATGGGTAAAGGCATATTCAAATTAAAATTTTCATGTATGTTTAGCTTATCTAGTACGTTTTTTGCAGTTAAAGGAAGGATTCCATTATTATCTATTTCTTCTCCTACACACAATTTTAGTCTAGGTTCAATTGCTATACCAATCCCAATTGAACCTGAATAAATCGGATCTTCCTTAATTTTTGGTATAAATAAGGCGGTAATATGGTATGGAACTGATGCACAAAAAACCATTTAATGCACCTTAATATAATGTTCCACTTTCTTCTTTTACTTGTTCTTTAATTTTCTTCTTAAGATCCTTGCTTTCAAATGGTAATTCTTCTATGATATTATCATAAATATTTAGTATGCCTTTTTCTTTGAGAGACATAATTGCTTTATATGTTATATAAGAGGTCAATTCGTTTGAATCTTCATCAAGCAATGCTATAGTAATTATTTTAGTTATATTATATAGGGTTCTTAGCTCGTTTATCGTAGAAAAAACTGCTACTTCTCCATCTCCTTTTTTTAAACTAGAGAGTAAGTTATAGAAATCTTCATATCTCATTCTTATAATAAGTTTGCCATTATGATATTTTGCATCTGATCCATCTTCAGGATAATCATAAGATATCTCATTATCTATATCAGTTTCATCATCAAATAAGCTAACCTCTGGATACACGAGAGCAAAGTCTCCTTTATATATTTCAATAATAATGTCTTTAGCTTCTTTACTTATCTGTTTTACTATACCTTTTATTAAATTGTATACAATAAATAAATCTTCTTCATCATTGCTTACCGTCTCTTCTTCATTCTGTGTTGTATCAAAATCCATATCATCGCTAAGTTCATTAACTTTCTGATATAAATTATTGACATAATTCATCAATTCCTTGGATGCAGCATCAGAAGAGACGTAAGTTAATATACCAACCATTAAAGCTGGTATAATAGATAAATATAAAGGCCTTTTTAGAGCTATAGCTAGGCTAATACCCACTGCAAATGTTATTAATCCCAATATAACAGATAAAATTAGCTTGAAACCTTTATAGTTTAGTAGTTTCGTAAGCCTCAACCTCTCCTTATTTCACATTAAATTTACAAGTTATAAATATTAATCATTCTTGGAAAATAAATCAAATCATAGCAATTTTGATAATAATTAGTATTATTTCATATGTTATTAAATTTAATCTTTTAAAATTTCAATAGTTTAGCTTTTATTTACTTTAGATGTTATTATAAAATAATATGATTATATATAAAAAGTCTTTTTAATATACTATACGAGGTGCTATAAATTGAACGACGTCGATATTTCAGTAATGATTGGTGGACCCCAAGGAGGTGGAATAGAATCCTCGGGGCAAATGCTAGTAAGAACATTTATGATCAAAGGATATGATGTATTTGGAATAAGAGAATATCATAGTAATATTATGGGGGCTCATAGTTATTATAATGTAAGGATTAAAAAAACAAGGCCGAGAAGCGTTAGATTACCAGTTGATGGATTAATTGCGTTAGATGCGGAAACTATATTTACCCATTATAATGAGGTTTCACCAAACAGTTTTATAATTTATGATATTGATGTGCTTAATACTAATATGGATAAAATAGCCCCTATGGAACCTGAGGTAAAGGAAAGGATTGGCAATGAATTAAAGAAACTAGGAGTTGAACCTATTGTATCTGAAGTTATTAAATATTTGTCTAATAATGGAATAAAAACTGTTGGACTTCCCCTTAAGAATTTATTAAAGACCACTGCGGAAAAGCTTAAAACAAATGTAGTTTCTGTAGCGAAAACAGTTAATACAATGAGTATAGCAGCTTCAGTCGCATTATTGGGCGTTGATGTAGAAACAATCGAGAAATCTATTAATTATTATTTTTATGGGAGAAAAGCAATCATAGATTCCAACGTTATGGCTGCAAGGATAGCATACGATTTCGTAAAGGATAATTTTGGTATAGGGAAACCCATTGATGATGGTCCAAATAAAAACAGAACTAGAATGGTTGCAACAGGAAATGATATAGTTGCTATGGGAAAACTGGCTGGAGGGCTAACATTGGAAACATATTACCCAATAACACCTTCTCAAGATGAGGCATTTTATTTAGGTGAGCATAGGCACTTTAAATTGGATGATTGGGCAGCAAAAGAACTTGGCGTTGATAAATTAGGTGTATTAGTATTTCAAGCTGAAGATGAATTAGCTGCGCTTAATATGGCTATTGGAGGCGCATTAGCTGGAGCAAGAACTGCAACTACAACCAGTGGTCCAGGCTTATCATTGATGAACGAAGCGATTAGCTTTGCTGTAATGGCAGAGGTACCAGTTGTTATTACAGTTTGGATGAGAGCAGGGCCAAGTACTGGAGAAGCAACTAGACAAGGACAACAAGATCTTTTACATTCGGTCTTCGCTGGACATGGAGACACTCCTAAAATTGTTATTGCAAGTGGGGATCATATAGAGGCTTACTATGATGCTATGAAGGCGTTAAATTGGGCAGAAAAGTATCAAACACCAGTTATCCATTTGGTAGATAAATATATTGCATCTAGTATGATGAGCTTTGATAGAGAAGATGTAGATCCACAATTAGTCCCAATTGATAGAGGTAAATTTAATAATAATCAGGGCGAAGACTATAAGAGATATGAAATAACAGATGATTATGTAAGTCCAAGATCACCCTTAGGAAAGAGGCTTATGTGGGTTAGCAGTTTAACACATAATGAATATGGTATTGTTACCGAAGATCCAATTACTAGAGAAAAAATGTTATTGAAGATAGCGAAGAAAATAGAAAATGCAAACAAGGAAATACCTATTAATGATAAAGTTTCATTATATGGAGACCAAGATGCAAAAATAACGATAGTTACTTGGGGTTCTGCTAAAGGCCCAATATTAGATGCTATGGAACTCCTGAAAAAAGAAGGAATTAATACAAGGTTGTTGCAAATAAGGATGATGTCACCATTCCCCTCAGAATATGTATCTAATATATTGAATACCTCAGAATTAGTAATAGATGTTGAGGCAAACGCCTTATCACAACTAGCAATGTTAATAAGGATGAATACAGGATACGAAATAAAGAAAAGGATTATTAAGTTAACTGGTAGAAGTATAATGGAGCATGAGTTGTATAGGGCTCTTAAGTCTGTAATTCAAAATAAACAAGATTTGGTGGTGATTAGCGATGGCGCGTAATTGGTCTGATTATAAAACGAATTCCTGGGTACAATGGTGCCCAGCATGTGGTAACTTCGGTATATTGTTAGCTGTACAAAAAGCATTTGCAGAATTAAATTTGCCCCCTGAAAAAGTATCAATAGTATCAGGTATAGGCTGTTCAAGTAGAATTCCTTATTACGTGAAGTCATCTAACATACACACATTACATGGAAGACCAATACCTGTTGCTGAAGGTATAAAACTGGCGAACCCAGAACAAACAGTCGTTGTTGCAAGCGGAGATGGAGATCTCTTAGGTATAGGTGCAGGTCATTTCGTTGCATTAGGGAGAAGAAATATGCAAATAGCAATATTATTACATGATAATGCTGTATATGGGTTAACTAAAGGCCAAGCCGCACCAACATTACCGTTATGGGTAAAAACAAAAGCGCTAGATTCACCCAATATACAATCTCAAGTTAACCCTCTCTTGCTAGCCTTTGCAAGTGGATATACATTTATAGCAAGGGCATATGCATATCACGTTGATCAATTAAAGGATCTTATAAAGGCAGCAATAAATCACAAAGGGACATCATTAATTGATATATTACAGCCATGTCCAACATATAATGATATTATGACGAAGGAATGGTATGAGAAGAGAATATATTATCTGACATCAGAAGATCCTTCATGGGATCCATTGGTATCTTCTTCTGAAGACTTTGATGCAAAAGCTCCAAAGATACTGAATAAAATGACTGAATGGGGAGATAAAATTCCCTTAGGGATATTCTATGTAAACATGTCAGTAGAACCTTTGGATACAAGGATTGAAAAGATTTTACCAGGATACCTTCAGTATCCGCCTGCTAAAAGGCCTATAGAAATAAAATCAAAGCCTTTGGTCCATCCATTTACTGAATTTAAAGATAGGATAGTACAAACATAGCAAGTGAATAATATGAGTTACTATATCAACATCATAAATTTAGAAACTGGAGAAATTATGATTTCAATGGCAGATAAAGAAATAATTGGTAAAAAATTTGAACAACGCGATGGAATTGTAATAGATGTTGACCAAAATTTTTATGGTAGCAAATTAGTTGATGATGAAGAGGCATTAATTTATCTAAAATCTGCAGATATTTTAATATTAACAGGGAGTAAAATAGTTGATATGGCAATAAAAGAAGGTATAGTAAATCCTGATTCAGTATTAGAAATTAATGGGGTAAAGCACGTTCAGGTTTATAAATTTGCCTTTTAAACCTTTTTTATTTTTATTATAAGTTTATATTATAGGATTTATATGCTTTTATTTTTAATTCTCTCTAGTAAATTTTAATAATGGTGAGCACATTGGGAGATATAGTTGTGTTAATAAAGCCTGCCTTAAATCCAGAAATGATAAGATCTTTACCAGATGGTGGAGTGGATTTTGATAATATTCCATTAAAGCTCTCAGATATTGATAGAAATGCTATTGAGGAGGCTAATAGGCTAAAAGAGATATTAAAAGGTAAGATATATTCTATTACGATATCGACATGGGGACCAATTGCAAAAAGGGATAAAGATATAAAGATGGCAATACAAGAAGGCCTAGCCAAGGGAGTAGATGAGGCCATTTTATTAGAAGACGATGCTATAACACCAGGAGATCAAGTAACTACAGCATCAGCTATCGTTTCTATATTAAATAAATTTAATATAAAGCCAGATATCATTTTAACAGGGGAAGCAACAATAGATGGATTTTCTGGTCAAGTAGCAGGTAGGGTTGCTGCTAAATTAGACTTACCATATATCAGTTTTGCAAGAAAAATTGATTTAAACGGTAACAAAGTTGTTGCAGAAAGAGATTTAGAAGATTATGTTGAAGTAGTAGAGACTCAATTACCTGTAGTAATTAGTGTAACAAGGGAAATAAATTCCCCCAAACCCCCTACATTAATTCAAATTAGAATGGCATCTAAAAAACCTCAGCATGTTGTAAAAATAAGTGAATTGCAAAATGTAACAATGCAAAAGAAAAAGTTAATAGAAGCTAAAGTATTGGCAGTCAAGAGAAAGCAAACTATGATAGAAGGTAAATCTTTAGAGGAAGTTGCTGATAAATTAATAAATATACTTGAACAAGAAGGTGTTTTAAAGCATTAAGGTGATGAATATGGTAGATGTATTGGTTGTTGTTCAAAAGGAAATTGATGCATCTGAGCTTTTGACTATTGCTAAAAAGGTTGGAGAACCCATTGCTTTGACTTATGGAAATAGTGAAGCAGAAAAGCTTACAAAATATTTTAATAAGGTATATAAAATTAAAGAAGATGATCCTAATAGCATATTCTTTGCTATCAAATATTTATATGAAAAGTTTAATCCAAAACTTGTTATAGGTATGACTAGTAAAAATCTTAAAGATGCATATTCAAGGTTAGCAGGAATTTATGATCTTCCATTTGCAACAGATATATTTGATTTTAATGTATCTGGCTCTAAAGTAACTTATAAAAGAAGTTTCTTGAGCGGTAGAGCTATAGAAACAGAAGAAGCATCAGTGCCATTACTTCTCTTGGTATCACCAAGAAAAACTCAGAGATCTGAGGGCAATTATAATGGAAATATAGAGGAGTTATCTGTAGGAAATTCATCAAATGTTGTAATAAAGGAAAGGAAAGAAAAGGTGAAAGGAGGAGTTAACCTAGAGGCAGCTGAATTTATAATAAGTGTTGGCAGAGGGTTTAAGAGCAAAGAAGATCTAAAGCTTGCGTTTGATCTAGCCGAATTAGTGGGTGCACAAATAGGTTGTTCTAGACCCATAGCTGCTGACCTCAAATGGTTAACAGAAGATCATTGGGTAGGTTTAAGCGGTAAGAAAGTTGCTCCTAAAGTATACTTAATGTTTGGTATAAGTGGGGCACCACAGCATTTAGCTGGAATAACTGATGCAAAAACGGTTATAGCCGTTAACAATGATAAAACAGCACCTATATTCAAAAACGCCGATTATGGAATAGTTGCTGATTTATATCAATTTATCCCAATATTAACAAAGAAACTAAAAGAAAAACATTAAAAATAAAAATTTTAATATCTTTTTATCTTTTTATTTAAAATACATATTTAGATTTAATAGCACCTAAAACTTTTTTTCTATTGAGAAGGCGATTAATATGCCAAGGAAAGAAATATATTTTATATTAGGTGGCCCCCAAGGAGCGGGGCTTGAGACAAGCTCTAGCGTATTAACAAGTGCCTTTACTTCAGAAGGCTATGCAGTTTTATCTGATAGAGAATATTATTCAAACATTATAGGCAGGCATAGCTATATACATGCGACAGTCTCTTCAATTAAAATACCTAGAAGCCTAACATATCCTGTTGATATAGTTGGCGGCATGGATGCCGAAACAATTTTTACTCATTTTAATGATCTTAGCGAGGATGGCTTCATTATATATGACTCAGGAGTAGAAAACACAAAAATGCAACAAGTTATTAGCATGGAAAAAGAGGTTTATGATAGGATTTCTCAATATTTTAAGAAAAACAACATAAATCAGGATATTAAAAGCCTTATAGGCCATATTGAAAATAATTCAAAGGTTGTACCAATAAAATTAGATTATAGGAATATATTAAATTCATTAAGAGATAAGTATTCAATTAATTCTGTTGAGGCCCAAAAATATAAAAGTAGTATTTTAATTGGTGCAGTTGCAGGCTTAGCAGATATTGATTCTGAATCCATATCAACAGGGATAGAACAAAGGTTTAAGGGTAAACAAAAAATTATAGAAGCAAACAATTATATTGCTGAAACAGTAAAAGAAATGATACAAAAACAATATGGATCTCCACTTAAGCTAGATCATTCTTTAATAAATATGGATGAATTCATAGTTGCTAGTGGTAATGATATAGTTGGTATGGGTAAAATTGTTGGAGGAGTAAGATACCAATCTTATTATCCAATAACTCCAGCAGCTGATGAGTCAGTATTTTTGGAGGCGCATCAGGCAATAAATGTTAATGGAAAACCCATATCTTCTATTGCAGTATTTCAAACTGAAGATGAAATAGCAGCTATAACGTCTGCCATTGGAGCTGGTCTAGCAGGGGTTAGGAGCGCTACTGCAACAAGCGGACCTGGATATAGTTTAATGGTTGAAGGATTAGGTTGGGCTGGCCATAATGAGGTTCCATTAGTTATAACGTATTATCAAAGGGGTGGACCTAGTACCGGATTACCTACAAGGGGTAGTCAAAGCGATTTGCTTTTCTCATTATATTCAAGCCATGGAGAATTTCCAAGGATAGTGTTAGCAAGTGGCGATAATATGGAGGCATTCTATGACTCAATAGAAGCATTTAATTATGCTGAGAAATATCAATTACCAGTTATTCACCTTTTGGATAAGTTCTTAGCAAACGTTATATCAACAACCCCATTACCAGATTTAAACCAAATAAAGTTGGATAGAGGTAAACTTACATTCAATCCAAAAACAAAAGGTGCTTATAAGAGATTTGATTTATCAGAAGTGATAAATGAGAGACCAGCATTAGGTAGCGGAGTAGTTATGTGGCATACTGGAGATGAACATAACGAATATGGCCATATAAGTGAAGATCCTGAGAATAGAAAAGCTATGTATGAAAAAAGAATGAAAAAACTTGAAATTGCAGATAAAGAGATACCCCCAGAAAAGAGAGCTGTATTATATGGAGATGAAAATGCTGATTTCTTATTGATTGGTTGGGGATTTGTAAAAGGGGTTGCTTTAGATGCTTTAGATGAACTAAGAGCTCACGGACTTAATGGAGCTTATTTACATTTGAAGATGTTTATTCCATTCCCATCTAAATATGTAAAGGGTATTTTAGATAAATTTGATAATAATAAAATTATAGACGTAGAGCACAATATATTGGGTCAGGCAGCTCAAGCAATAACCACGAATACAGGATACATTATAAATAAATTTATTTTGAAATATACAGGGCGTCCAATTTATAGGATGGAATTGGTAAAGGCCATAAGGAATATTTTAGATAATAAATCAGATAAGGAGGTGTTGGTTTATGGCGAGTGAAGCAAAATATAAAACTGATCTCTGGGTAGATTGGTGCCCAGCATGTGGTAACTTCGGTATATTGCTAGCATTACAGAAGGCTTTAGCAGAGCTTGAGTTACCACCTGAAAAAGTAGTTGATGTAAGTGGAATTGGATGCAGTGGAAAAACTTCACACTTTTTAAATGCTAATGGAGTTCATGGACTCCATGGAAGAGGCATACCATTTGCTGAAGGAATTAAAATTGCAAATCCAGAATTAACAGTTATTGTAAATGCTGGAGACGGAGATCTCTTAGGTATAGGTGCAGGTCATTTTGTTGCATTTGGGAGAAGGAATTTAGATATAAAGGTATTCCTTCATGATAATCAAGTATACGGTTTAACTAAAGGCCAGGCTTCTCCTACATTAAGAAAAGGAGAAAAAGTTAAGGCGATGCCAATTCCAAATATGCAAGATTGGGTTAATCCAATATCAATTGCTCTCGCAAGTGGATTTACTTTTGTTGCAAGAGGATACGCATTATGGATCGATGATCTAAAGGAATTAATGAAGGCAGCTATAAAACACAAGGGGGCGGCATTATTAGATATATTACAGCCATGTCCAACATATAATAATTTGTATACCCCAGATACTTATAAAGATAAGTTATATAAATTAGAAGCTGATAAAAGTTGGGATCCCATTGTTAAAGAAGGAACAAAAGAAGAAATAGAAGAAAAATTATCAAAGGCTTATATAAAGTCTCAGGAATGGGGAGATAAAATACCAGTTGGAATATTCTATGTTAATCCTTATGTAGAAACATATACAGACACAATTTCAAAGCTAAATCCATTATATGCAACGATACCGCCTGCTAAACAAAGTATAGCAAAAGATGATGGTACACCAATTATTGGTATAGATGATTTCAGGAAGGCATTTGATAATTATATAATAAAAGTTAAAAATAAGAAGTAAGGTTTTTATTTTTTCTATAATTATAATTTTTGGTGCTATAAAGTGAATACAGAAATCGAACTTTATTTTCATCCAACCTGTGCAACAAGTCATGAAATTATTATGAGTCTTTATGAAAAGGGGTACTTAGATAACATAAAACTTCATAATACTCTTGCACCTTTAGAAAACAATTTCATATGGAGTGTGCCATGGTTAATTGTGAATAAAGAGCCAGTAGGTACAGATCCAATAACTTCTGAAGAAATAATTGAAATAATTGAAAATAAGAAAATAGATATAAATGATCCAAAAGAATCATTTATGATGAGTATATTGCACAGCTCTTATGCTTCATCAATTTCAATTTTGCATAAAGATTTGCAGCCAGTTATTAATAATTCGTTCATTAAAGCATCAATTAGATATGGTTTTTCTAATATAGAATTAAATGAATTTAAAAGCCAAATTATAAAAATTAAAGAGAATTTATTTGAAGAATATAGAGATAAGATAAGAAGGGCATTAGCTGTTAGCTTTGTAAGAGAACTTTATTGGTCAAAATCTGGAAAAATAGATTATAATGAGATCGTAAATTATTCCAATGAAATCATCGTTGGTCTTTGGTTATTATCTAAGGCAAGCATAGGTAGAGTTGGTTTGATATCAAAGCCATATATTTATGGAGATATTGATATTAAAGAAATATCGGAATTTGTTTCTAAAAGGGGTAAGGGGTTACTAGAAAAGATAAAAGAAGAACAAGATGCTATATATAATGATAAAAAATATTGGGAAATAATTAAAAATTATTAAACTTAAGGCAGGGCTTTAGAAAACTTAAGTCCAATAGAATTTAACTCATTTATTACTTCATCAATAACGCTTGGATCAGGGGTTTCAACTATAACTTCTACCAAAGCCGTTCCTGGATCAATTAATGGTGTCATTCTATCATGTCTTATATCGATTACATTAAGCTTTGCAAGGGCAAATTTTTCCAATACCTTATCAAGCCAACCTGGCATATCAGGTATAATACCGGTTAATTTTATTATTCTACCACTTTTGGCCAATTCATAATTTAATATATTAGAAATTCTAGTCATATCTACATTTCCTCCACTTATTAATGCAACAACATTTTTGTTTTCTACATCTATTTTATTCTCTAAAATAGCTGCTAGGGAAGCAGCGCCAGCTCCTTCGGCAAGTGTTTTACCTCTTTCTAGAAGCATAAACATAGCTCTTGCTACTTCAGAGTCATTAACCTTTACTATATCGTCAACATATTCTTTAATGAATTCAAATGTATAATTTCCTGAACCTTTAACTATAAGTCCATCCATTAAACCAGGAGGGGCCTCTTTTAAATTAACTGGTTTTCCTTCTTTAATCCCTCTGGAATATTTAGCAATATAACTTGGTTCTACACCAATTATTTTAACTTTATTACCTAATTTTTTCTTTAATACTATAGCATTTCCTGATATTAGTCCACCACCTCCAATTGGTATAACAACTATATCAGGAATAACTGGAGATTGTTGAAGGATTTCATGGGCGATTGTTCCCTGGCCTGCAATAATTTTTAGATCATCATAGGCATGAATTAAGTTAAATCCTTTCTCTTTACTTAATTCTATTGCTTTAGACATAGCATCATCAAATGTCTTACCATGTAAAACTACTTCTGCTCCATAACCCTTAGTTGCATTTATCTTAGCTATTGGCGCCGTTTCTGGCATTACTATTGTAGATTTTGTTCTTTGTAAGGTTGCAGCCAATGCAACTCCTTGAGCATGATTTCCGGCGCTTGCTGCAACAACACCCTTAAATTTTTCATCACCTAATGACCATATTTTATAATATGCACCCCTTATTTTAAACGAGCCTGTTTTTTGTAGATTCTCAAGTTTTAAAAATATTTTACCTTTTGTCATTTCTGAAAATGTTCTGCTATAATCTAAAGGTGTAATATGAATAACATCTTTTAATATTTCTAAAGCTTTTAAGGAATCTAAGTAAACCTGTTCTGAATAATTCATTATTTTCACCTCTTATGTATTTGGAATTAAGAATATATAAGATTTATTAAAAAAATTATGTGGAATTAAATCGCAAATAACTGTTAAAACACTGAAACAAATATTAAACTTTTAAATTTTTTAAGAATTTTTAGGAACATCTCAACGTCTAATTCTTCAATTCCATCGAAGCTATACTGTCCGGTTATAAGAATTTCTACAAATCTTTTTTGCCATGTATCTCCTAAAACATTATACCATGATCTACCTTCTGAATCTTTATTATATCTTAATAAGATGGGTAATTTAATAAATTTCCAAAAATATTGGGGTACAATTTCAAGAACTGTTTTAATTTCCTCTTTATCAAATTCATGATATTCATTGCTCTCTAATAATACAGATGTTTTTCCATTATATACTTCAATTAAATTTAATGTTTCTTTAGGCCATAATTTTTGGGTTTCATTTATCTTATCTAAAATCTTTTTTTGTAAGGATTTAATGGATTTATCATTTGATTCCAAAATTAATTTACACCCTATGGTAAATACCATAGATCATTGCATGATCCTTATCGAATGGATCTAAATGAATTATATCCTTTATTTCGAATCCATTTCTAACCAATTCCTCTGTTTCCATTTTATATATTTCATTAGGTTCTTTTGTAACATCAATGCTCCTTGCTTTTATTGCTAGTAAAAGATATCCTCCATCTTTGAGGAAAAATTTTGCATTTCTTGATACAATTTGAGCCTGTTCTGGTTGAGCTACATCAGCATATAACCCATTTACTGTTTCTATCATATGGCGATAATTTTCTGGGAACCTCGCATCGGCAAGGATAGGAAATATATTCTTTCTATCATTAACTATTAAAAGTAAATCTCTAATAACTCTTGGAGAAAATTCTATTCCAAAAATTAAACCTTCATTTCCTATTATATCACTAATATGGCTAGCTGTTGTACCACTAGCAATTCCTAAATACAAAATTCTATCTTTTTCTTTAATTGGTAGTTCCTCAAGTCCTTTTAACAAAGCAGCAGCTAACTTGCTTCTATATGCATTCCATTCTCTGTATTCTACGTCATTATATTGATAGAGTTTTTCTCCATAAACCCTTTGACCCTTAACAAGGTTTTTTGTTGCAAGCTTGTACGTTCCATCCTCTTGCTCTATTATATATACATTCTTCCAATTCTCATGTTCTCTAATTTCCATTATTCATTACCTCCTATTTCTACCATGTTTATACTTTGAGGGTTTCCCTCTTCCTTGGGGTCTCTGAAAGCTTTGTTTCTGAGTTTCTTTTTTCTTTGGTGAAGCATATATTTTTTTGATTTCTTCTATCCTTTTTTCTAGTTCTTCTTTTAATTTATCCCCTATGAATCTTCCACTAAATGCATCTACCTTAGCAGCTATAGCTAGTTTTGCTGCTAGTGCCCTTGCAATTTTTCCTCTCTGCCATTTAGGACTTTTGTATATTTCAGGATATTGGAATATAATCCCATGTTTTGGAGGTCTGCCTCCTGTTTTTAATGCTCTGAAAAGGGCCTTTTCTGCACCTAAAACTTGTATAGTGCTTGCTGGCATTGTAGCTAATCTTTCAAGTCCTCCTGCTATACTTATTAGTCTAGCCCCCAATAAAGGACCAACAAGTTCCGTTATGTTAGGAGCCACTTCCTTCATAACGCTAGTAGCGTATTGATCCAAGTCCTTTCTCAAATTGTACATTTGATTTGTTATTTTAGCAAGAGTTAGCATAGCCTCTAGATCCTTATCTGAAACATCAGCACCTATACTTTTCTTTGCAGCCTCTTCTATTTTTTTGCTTTTACTTTCGCTTAATCCTAGATTCATTATGTTTTCCACTGTAAAATTACTCCTAGGGCCTAATTCACTTACTAACATTGAATATAGTTCATGGTCTTCAATCAAATCATTTAACTCAGGAAAATGGACGCTGTACCATTCTCTAAGCCTCGTTGCATATAAGTTAACACTCTTATCTAAATCATCGATAGCTCTAATTGCTTGAGCGACCAATAGATCACGTTTTTGTGCTGCGCCTCTTAGCATTCTTCTCGTAAATTCATATACTATATTGAAATACCAATTATAAAATTCCGGCTCATCCTTAGAGAACTCATAATTAACAGCTTTTTTTCCTATTTCATGTCTAAAGTTAATAGCTATAGGATTTGACTCTTCTACAATTGCTTTTATTCCCTTCTGGTTAATGTATTTAGCCTCACTTTCTGATTCTACAACGATCTCTTCTGGTTTTTTCTCAATAATTTTATCCAATAATTTTATAAATGTTTGAGATACATCACCTTTGTAAATTTTTATTATTTGTTCAATAGCCTCATCATAATTTTTTGGTAGGAACTCATATGCAACAATTTCACCTTTTTCATTTAATCCATAGCTACCATTGATTGTATCAACTATATAGATCTTCAAACTTTCATACCCCTATTTTCTTCACTATTATTTTTATTGGTTCATCCTAATAAATTCATAACCTACAACAAAATTATTAGACTAATCCCGCAATTTTCTTTTTATAATAAAAAATTTTTTAGAATTTTTGCTACATAAACGATATTTAGATGGCATAATATAAAATATATCCCTAAAGCTTTTAAATTTTTTAAGTTACAATAAACTGGGTGAAAAAATGCCTACACATGGATCAATGACTAAAGCAGGTAAAGTAAGAAAGGCTACTCCGAAGATTGAACCTAAAGGAAAGAAAAATTTATCTCCTAGGGTAAAAAATAGGAAAGAGTTTACAAAAAGAATAGAAAAAGCATCTAAACCTTCAAGCTAAATTTTATTACATCCCGGTGCTTGAATTGAAAATAAACGAGTTTTACTTTGGTTATTATGGAATGATAGCTGATAAACTCAAGGAAATAAATGCGGCTCCTGGAGATTATATATCTATAAAAAATGGAAATAAACAATTTAATGGAACTCTAATGCCAAAAAATGAATTTTCCAAAGAAGATATAATAGTTCTTAAGTTAGATAATGGTTATAACATTGGAGTAAAAATTAATGAAAAAAGCGAAATACAATTATTAAAAAAAGGCCAATTAACGACTCATGCTGGTGAACCAGTTAAACTAGTTGAAAAAGAAATAACACCTCCTGAAAATAAAAGGATTTTGGTTTTAGGAACTGGAGGGACGATAGCTAGTAGGGTGGATTATGAAACAGGAGCTGTAAAACCATATTTGGACCCTAATGAATTGGTAGCTGCGGTACCAGAAGTATTAAATTATACCAATATTGAGGCAGAAGAAATATTATCAATATTTAGCGAAGATATGAACCCTAAATATTGGGATTTAATAACATATAATATTTTTAAAAAATTTAATGATTATGATGGTTTGATAATAGCTCATGGAACTGATACCATGGCATACACCGCTTCAGCTGTTGCCTTCGTTTTTAATAAAGGATTGAAAGGTCCCATTGTATTTACAGGTTCCCAAAGAAGTAGTGATAGACCTAGCAGCGACTCTGCATTCAATATTATATCATCAGCAATTGTGGCATCTAAAGCCCCTTTCGGTGAAGTTTGCGTCGTAATGCACGGTGAAACGTCAGACTCTTATGCATTGGCTCATAGAGCAACGAAAGTTAGGAAAATGCATACAAGTAGGAGAGACGCATTTCAATCGATAAATGATATTCCATTAGCTAAAATTTATCCATTTGAAGGGAAATTAGAAATTATAAATAAATCATATAAAGAAAAAAAAGATATTAACCCAGAATTCGGATTTGACGATAGAGTAGCATTGATAAAATACTATCCAGGTATGAGCAATGATATAATAGATTTTTTAGTCGATAATAAGTATCATGGGATCGTTATAGAGGGGACTGGTTTTGGTCATATATCTAATAGACTTATTGATTCGTTGGAGAGAGCTTATGAATCAGAAATACCAGTTGTTATAACTAGTCAAACGTTGTTTGGTAGGGTCAATTTAAACGTATATAGTACTGGAAGAAAAATGCTTCAAGCAGGAGTTATTCCAGGAGAAGATATGCTACCTGAAACGGCATATGTAAAGCTTTCATGGGTTTTATCTAGAACAAGAAACATGAATGAAATTAAAAATTACATGTTAACTAACTTAGCAGGCGAAATTAACCTAAGGCATGAATTAAGATTATATCCAAGGTGGTATCATGGATGAACTTGATATAGACTATGAGAAAATTGGACTTAAGGTTGGCTTAGAAATTCATCAGCAGTTAAACACAGAAAAAAAGCTCTTTTGTAATTGTCCAACAAATTTAATTGATGAAACTGGAGATGAATTTAAAAGAAAATTGAGGCCCACAAGAAGTGAAACAGGAGAAGTTGATATAGCTGCTTTATTTGAATGGAGAAAGGGAAGAATTTATAAATATGAGGCACCTCATAATCATTATTGTTTAGTTGAGACAGATGAAGAACCACCACATGAAATTAATACAGAAGCAGTAATAATTGCTACTTCTTTAGCTTTGGCATTAAACTCTGATATAGTTGGAGAAGTACATACTATGAGAAAAATTGTTATTGATGGGAGTAATACATCAGGATTTCAAAGAACTGCAATTGTTGCAATGAATGGATCTATTGGGATTCATGGCAAAGAATATGGGATTGAAACTATAGCTGTTGAAGAGGATGCGGCAAGAAAAATATCTGAATCAGGTAAGGAAATAACGTATAGATTAGATAGGTTAGGTATACCATTAATAGAAATATCAACTTCTCCTGATATACATGATCCTCAAGAGGCTAGAGAGGTTGCATTGGCTATCGGAAGGCTTTTAAGATTAACTGGTAAGGTGAAAAGGGGTCTAGGAACTATTAGACAAGACTTAAATGTAAGTATTAAAGGTGGAGCAAAAACAGAGATAAAGGGAGTTCAAAAATTAGATTTAATAGAAAAAATTATTAAGTATGAGGCCTTACGCCAACTAAATCTACTAAATTTGAAGGATGAATTAATTAAAAGGAACTTAAATAAAGAAGATTTTAATAATGTAAACATTGTGGACTTAACAGAAATATTTTCTAATACAAAAAGTAAAATAATAAAGAATAAATTAAATGCAGGAGGTAAAGTATTTGGAATTAAGCTGAAAAACATGAAAGGTTTGATAGGATTTCAATTGACTCCCAATAGAAGGTTTGGGACAGAATTAGCAGATTATGCAAGGTTTTATGCAGGGATAGAGGGTCTTTTCCATAGCGATGAATTACCAAATTATGGAATAACTAATGAGGAAGTTGAAAAGATATATGAAATACTCAATGCAAACAAAGATGATGCGTTTATAATAATTGCTGATGAAGAAGAAAAAAGCAAGAAGGCAATAAGTGTCATATTAGAAAGAATTAAGCAGGCATTTGATGGAGTACCTGAAGAAACAAGGGGAGCTAATGAAGATGGTACAACTAAATACTTAAGACCTAGACCTGGAAAAGAAAGAATGTATCCTGAAACTGATATAAAACCATTGTATATAAATTCTTATATAATAAATGAAGCTGAAAAATTAAAGCCAGAACCTGTTGAAAAGAAATTAAAGACGTTTATGGAGAAATATAATTTTAGCAATGAATTAGCAGAAAAGGTTATTAATGATATAAATTTAGGTTTTATAGAAGAATTAATAAATAAATATGGGAATAAAGTGCAGCCAACATTTATAGCTTCTTTGTTTGTAAGTATACTTAAAGGTCTTAAGTCAAAAGGTATCGATGTTGATTTATTAGATGAAAATAAAATAGAAAGTATTATAAGGTTATTGGCTGAAGGAAAAATTGCAAAAGAGGGAATTGAAGATATAATTGACAGAGCGGTTAAGCAACAAGATAAAACTATTGAAGATATCGTTAATGAAATGGGAATTAAAAAGATTAGTGTTGAGGAGGCTATAAAAATTATAGACGAGATAATTGAATCTAATAAGGATATAATAGTATCAAAAAAAGAAAAAGCTATGAGCATTTTAATGGGAAGGGCTATGGATAAACTAAGAGGCAAAATCGATGGAAAGATTGTTTCTGAAATAATAAAAGAGAAATTAGAGAGTATTTTAAAAAATATATAAAATAATTTTAAAAATACATAACATATTTTAAACTCTGCTTATTTAAATTTAAAATAGAAGGGCCCGTAGCTCAGCTAGGTTAGAGCGGCGGACCAGTTTAATACTGGGTCGATGCTCCAGACCCGTAGGTCGGGGGTTCAAGTCCCCTCGGGCCCACCACATCTTCTGGTTTTTAATGATTTTGCATCTATACATCATTTATGTAATTCATATATTTTTAAAGAGGTTTTCTTTAATAGCTTTAAATTTTTATTGTTTTAATCTAAATAGGGATTTAAAATGGGAAGAACATATCCAAATAATCCTTTGGTAGGAGTTGGCACATTGTTAATAAGGGATAATAAAATATTGCTGATTAAAAGACTAAATGACCCTGAAAGGGGGAAGTGGGCAATTCCTGGAGGTCATGTAGAATTAGGTGAAAAATTGATGGATGCTGCGAAAAGAGAATTCCTTGAGGAAACAAATATAGATACCGAGCCATTAGGAGTTGTTAATGTTGATGAAATTATTACAAAACAAGAAAACAAAGTTTTATTCCATTATGTGTTAATAACAGTTTTAATGAAGGATAACGGAAAAACACCTAAAGCAGGGAGTGATGCTGAAGATGTAAAATTTGTAGATTTAAAAGATACAAAAAAATTGAATGATATTTCCATAACAACCCAAAGGTTGATTACTAAAATCCTAACAAATGAAGTAAACCTTGAAAGACCAATACCTGTTATTACTTCTAGTCCTTATTAATATGGATTCTCACAATGAGAAAAAAGCTCAGCTATGTAATATACTATCTTTCCATAATTTGATTCATTAACATTTATATAAAAATGATCTTTATCCATTGACACGACTGTATATGAACTATTCTCATCTTTAATAATAAGTAAAGGTATTCCTTTGTTTTGGTTTTTATTAATATTTAATTCCGACACAATGCCATTTAAAACAAGAAATGGACTTTTTGTTTCAAGGCTAATTAATAATCCTTTTATTGGTTCAAAATAATCGTTAGCATAGATAACTTCTTTTATTCTTTTGTCCTGAATTTTACATGCATCAATCCATTCGGATCCAAATATTTTCAAATAATTTATTGGTGGTTCTGAATCAACAACTATTGAACCAATGCCTAAAGCATATCTAATTTTCTTTACCTTATCAACAACAACAATTGATGGTTGTACTACAAAATATGAATTTTTATCTAAAATCCAATTAATAATTTTTTTTATTTCTTCATTTGTTAACTCAAATATTTGCGAAATATCAATAACATAATAGTCGTTATCAATTCTTGGCATCCTTATCCCCCAGAGTTAAGTTAATCCTAAGTCCCTAATTTGGTTAGAGAGATTTCATGCTTTCTTTTCATCCTAAAAGGCAAGGATTCCTCTAATTGGTTAGGAGTTACATCTCCTTTTATAATCTCTTTTAATTCCTCAGATATGATAACAGTAGTACCTTGTTTTTTTAGCTTCATTAGCACCTTGCATACCTATTTTTCTAGCAAAATTCTGCATTATATTTTTAGCTTTTTTATTTTTTATCTTATGAATTTTTATCTTTCCATCTCTTTCATATTTTTCTGCAATTCATAAATTAAGGACTTATAATGATGAATATCATCTAATCTAATTGCAATTTTATCATAATTTGATATCATCTTTTCCTAAAACAATATTATTTATGTTAATATCAATTACCATTATACTTTCTAGTTGTATATTATTTTTAAGAGAGTTACCTTCAAATTTGCTCTACCATCTCTTATTACTTTTAGATTTCTTTAAATCCAAATCTTTATAGAGATCAGGATTATTAGTGATAGCCTTCAATTTGTAATTCCCAAATATTCCATGTTAATACTTTTCGTATTAATAGTTCGACTTTCATCTTATTATTATATGATAGAATTTGCAATTTTATAATAAATTGTTATATAATACATTTATTAATATAATTTTCCGTTCATATTGTATGGTTTATATTTCAATTAATACTAGGTAAAGGATAGATGATAATAAAGCCATAAAAGAAACATTGCCCCACTCTATGTTTTTTGAAAAAGATAACTCTGTGCTTAAAGACTGACCTAAAGTTCTACCTATACCAACAGTTAATCCAAATAAACCCATATATTTTCCTCTATCACCGCTTTCAACCATTGCATTTGCTACAGCGTTATTTATTGGAGATACTATCATTTCTGCTATTGTTAATAAAACAATATCTAAGGCCAATTCAATAATTTTGTTAATAAATATTAAATTAAGATATGAAATGGAGTAAATGAACATACCTAAGGCTAAAGAATATTTATAGTTAAATTTTGCAAATTTTCTTCCGAAAAAATCTTGAAAGAAAACTACCATTAATCCATTTATGGTAAACATATATCCTGCAGTTGATATGGAAAAAATTTTTGATACATACAGTACAAAAGGTAGTCCTAGCTGGCCCATAATTATTGAAGTTAATGTTGATGGAATTAAAAATTTGCTGAATTTCTTAGATGGTTTGATTAATATTTTCCTAGATCCTTTAATATTAGGTATTTTAATAAGAAATGGAACAGCTATTATAGAGAATATGCTTGCTAATAAAATAATTTTATTAAAGCCGTATTTTTCATATAAAAAACCACCAATAGCAGGTCCAATAGCCCAACCTGCATTTGCTCCTATTCTTACCCTGCTGAAAGATTTCACAAGGCCTTTAAGATTGTCAGACGTGTCACCAACAGCTGTTGTATTAGCTGAACCATATGCATTATTAAAGAAGAACATAAATGCCACAAAAAGTGATAAATTAAACAAAGATAAAGCTAAAAATATAGATGCCATAATTGTAGATATAATCATTGCATTTCTTCTTCCAATAAAATCTGCAAGATAACCCCCAAATATGTATCCTAATGCAGTTGCTAATGTATATCCTAAATAATATAATCCAACAAGATAAATTGGTAATTTATAGTTTTGATTAAGCGCTAAACCAATATATGGGTTTATTATTGAAATGGAAAAGGTTCTTATGAAGCTTATTATTGTCAATTTATTTATATCTTCCAATGAACTCCCTAGAAAATTATAAGTGTATCAACATAAAATGTTTTTAATTTGTAATTATTTCTTACTTACTTTTATTCCTTTTGTCAATCTAGTACCTTTCCATTCATGAGCTCTACCAATAACTAATTTTGCTAAGGCAATCCACGATGTTATTCCATATATTGCAAGAATTATTGGCAAAGGTCTTATCGTTTTTCCAACTCTCTTATATATTGTATAATATGAGGCAAATCCAATTAAAAATTCTATGAAGAAGGCTATGATTGCATATTTTAATGCATATGGTGCCATAATAGGCCATAAAATTGTTGCATATTCTGCTATAGGCATCAAATAAATAGATAATAATGGCCAGCTTTTTCTTGGATGTCTAAGTACTTTAGGAACTAATAATAACATTCCTCTTACCCATCTTTCTTTTTGTGTTATTAGTTGAGAGTAATTTCTTACAGGTTCTGTATAAACTGGACTTTCTGAGATAACTTTTATTTTATATCCTGATGCTATCATCCTTATACTTAAGTCAAGATCTTCTGTTGCTGCTTTTTCTTCCCAACCGCCTAGTTTATTTAAAACATCTTTTTTGACGAAGTATCCTGAGCCCATAACCCATGAAATTCCAGATAATTTTTCCATTACTGGAGCTAGTAATTTGGTATAAAGGAACATCTCAGCCTCTTGTGCTCTTATATGAGCCCCTTTAAAGGTCTTTTTTGATTCTTTGTCTAGAATCACTTCTCTTGGCAATTGAATAGCATCTATATCTTGATTAACCAAATATGAAACTGCTGTTATAATAGCATTTTTTGTTAATATATCATCGGCATCTAAAACCCCAATTATTTCACCTTCAACACATTTTAGTGCTTCATTTAATGCTGAAGGCTTACCATTTCCTTTACCATATACGATCTTAGTTTTTATATCTCCCATAGACGAACTACAACAATTTTCTTTACAGTTTGATAAACCAACGATATCTAATGCCTTATCTATCGTATTATCATCCTTTTCCACTGCTAAAATAACTTCTATTTTATTATGAGGATATGTTTGTTCATTAATAGATTTTAAAGCCCTTTTTAATAAATCACCTTCTTTATAGGAAGGTAATATTATAGATACTAATGGATAATAACTTAATTTTTTCTTTAGATCATCAACATTATATTTATTTGTTGAGTTCATTGGAGATACAAATATAGCTAGTTCAACTGCTGCTAGTAGGCTTGCAATGGTACCAGTTGCTGCTATATATATCATGGCCCATTTTGGCAAATACGATTGGTATTCAACATTAATTACCTTTAGCAATGTTTGGATTTGGTTTAAATCAATATATTGTACTTGCATAATTTTCACGCTATACTATAAGTTGATATTACTACCTTATAAACTTAATAAAAAAATTATATAATAATTTTATAAAATAAAAAAATAAAAGTTTTTTATTATAATTATTTTATAAAATAAATTATCATTATATAATGATTTAGCAAATATTAATTTTTTAAACTAAATTTTTATAACTTTTTTTCTTTAATTATATAATGGATGTGATTCTTAATGCCAGCAGAATTAATTAAACATGATATATTAATTATAGGAAGTGGGATAGCAGGATTAAGGGCTGCTGCAGAAATAAAGAGAAAATATGGGGATAAATTAGATGTGGGTATTATTAGTAAAGTGCATTTAATGAGAAGTCATAGCATAGCTGCAGAAGGAGGAACTGCAGCCGTTTTATATCCTGAAGAAGGGGATAGCTTAGCATTACATGCATGGGATACAATAAAGGGTAGTGATTTCTTAGCAGATCAAGATGCAGTATGGACCTTTGTTAAACTTATGCCGGAAGAAATTCTTTTATTAGATCATTGGGGTATGCCTTGGAGTAGAAGAGAAGATGGTAGAATTGCTCAAAGACCATTTGGAGGACACTCGTATCCAAGAGCAACTATGTCTACAGATAAAGTAGGTCATAATGAGATGAGAACTTTATATAATAAATTGTTGCAATATGATAAATGGGAAAGATATGATGAATGGTTTGCAACAAACTTTGTTGTTGAAGATGGAGTTTATAAAGGGTTATATGCGATAAACATGAAAGATGGTAAATTGTATTTATTTAAGAGCAAAGCAGCAATAATTGCAACAGGAGGAGTAGGAAGGCTTTACGCCTTTACTACATATTCTCATACTGCAACTGGAGATGGCTTAGCTATGTCTTTTAGAGCAGGTGTGCCTGTAAAGGATCCTGAATTCGTTCAATTCCATCCAACAGGAATTGTCCCTCAAGGTATCTTGATTACAGAAGGTGCTAGAGGGGAAGGAGGTGTTTTATTAAACAATAAAGGAGAAAGGTTTATGTTAAGAAATGATTGTGCTCCAAAAATGAAAGAACTAGCACCAAGGGATGTTGTTAGCAGATGTATGGTAAAGGAGTATTTAGAAGGGAGAGCTTTTATAGATGAAGCCTCTGGAATGCCATATTTATTATTGGATTTAACTCATTTAGGTGAAGAAAAAATAAATGATAAATTACCATCTATAAGAGAAATAGCTATAAGATATGATGGTATTGATCCTGTTGAACAACCAATTCCTGTATTTCCTTCTGCACATTATCATATGGGTGGTATTAATGCAGATCCATATTATAGGGTTTTAGATGAGCATGGAAATTGGATTAGAGGTCTATTTACAGCTGGAGAGGCAAGTGCAGCATCAATACATGGTGCAAATAGATTGGGAAGCAATAGTACTGCAGAATGTTTAACAAGCGGTAGAATAACAGGGGAGCTTGCTGCTCAATATGCATTAAATTCAGATTTCCCAGATGGTCCAGATCCTAAGAGGACAAAACAAGAAGAGGACTGGGTATGGGGGTTGTTAAAGAGGGAAAGAGGGGAACCTTCATATGGAATAAAACATGAATTGCAAGAAACGATGTCTAAAGATTTCTATGTTTTTAGAGATGGTAAAGGTATGAAAGAAGGTCTATCAAAGATATTAGAATTAAGGAAGAGGTTTATTAATAATGCATACATTGAAGATAAGGGTTATATTTATAATACTGACTTAGTTGCTGCAATTGAAACAATGAACTTATTAGATAATGCGCTGATAGTGTCTAAATCAGCAATTAATAGAGAAGAAAGTAGGGGTGCTCATTTCAGAACAGATTTCCCGAAGAGAGATGATAACAATTGGCTTAAACATACATTAGTTATAAGAAATGGGAATGATGATGTCTCAATATTATATTGTCCTGTTACAATAAATACTTGGAAGCCCGTTGAAAGGAAATATTAAAATTTAATAAAATCATTTCATTTTAAAATTTATTCAACTCTTTTTTATTTCTTAAAAATAATTTATTGTCTTCTCGGTAAATACTTGTATATAGATAACGCAACATCCCTTCTTGATGAGCTCTTAACCCAAACTTTTCCAGTTCCGCTTAGGTTTACGAAAAATAGACCTTCATCACCGAAGAGCATAGTTTTTAGATTTCCAACTCTAGTTATTCCATAATTTAATCCTTCTTCAAATGCTAATAGATGTGCTGCTTCAACCTGTAACTCTTGATTGTTTAAATATAATTCATTTACTTGCCCAACAGCATGGAGAAATACTGATCCCTTTCCTTCTAATTTAGCTAAAAATATACCTTCTCCTCCAAATAATCCTGCTGTTAGGCTTCCAAGCTTTGATTCATATTTAACAGTATTTTCGCTTGCTAAGAATGATGTATGTTCTACAAGTATTCCTCTGTTTCCTAGATCTATTTTAACGACTTTACCTGCTAGAGGTGAAGATAATGCGATTTTACCAGGACCTATAGCTTCTAATAAGAAAAATGTTGTTCCGGTTATTTCTCTTTTTAATGCTGATAAAAATCCACCAACCATTTTAGCATTTAGTGTAACACTCTTATCTTTATATATTACGTGGCTACCGTCAACATATATTTCTTCACCGGGTTGCAAGTCTACTAAAAGATATTGAAACTCGCTACCTATAGTTTCATATTTCATTTATATTCCCATTTAAATATTATGATTTTAAAATTAAAAATACATATGAAATCAAAAATTATGATTTACCTCCTTTTACTGGGGGCAATAATGATATAAAATCTCCTTCATTTAATTTAATTTTATCTATATATTTTATATTTCTTCCATTAACTAAAATTAATGCCTGTCCCTTTTCTATGTCATTTTTTATATCAATTTTGAAATTTTCTTTTATTATATAGATTAATTTCTCCATATCTATGTAATTTGTATCTATCTCTATGGTAGCCTTATCAAATTTAGCCATCTGAGAATAAATACCCCCAAATAATATGTTTATCTTCATTTTATCCCCATAGAATAATAATCCTTGAAAATTTTTAAAGTTGTATTGATAAAGACTTCTATCCAAATTAGGATAATTTTTACTGTTCATTGCATCAATCAATTTACATGCTATTAAAATAATTATTTCTAAATTAAATTTATAAATTTAAATATAAATTATAAATTTTCAATATTTAATAGATACCTTAACTTTTTCAAAAAGAACTTGTTTGTCTTTTATTCCTAATCATTTGACTAATAAGCTAAAAATGTCACGATTAGACAATAGCTTGAATTTTTTTATCATCATCTAATATTTCAGATAGTTCTTTCAAAAATATCGCAGCACTTGCTCCATCTAGAACTCTATGATCAAAGGTTAGGCTCAGCCATGTTAAATAAGAAGGTATAACATTATTGTTTTCATCAAATTCTGGTCTTTTATATATTCTTCCTACCCCCAAAATACCAGTTTGAGGAGGATTAATTATAGGAGTAAATGAATCTATTCCAAACATGCCCAAATTTGTTAAAGTAAAGGTTCCTCCTTCTATATCTTCTAATGTAAGCTGCATGTTCTTTGCTTTATTGCTCAGTTCTCTTAATTCTTTTACTATTTGAACTAAATCCTTATTATTTGCATTTTTTATAACTGGAACCACCAATCCATAATTGGTAGCTACTGCAACGCCTAGATTTACAGTTGAAACTACCTTAATTTTGTTATCTTCAATAAAAGAATTTAGTAGTTTGTTTTCTTCATTTGTTAATAATTTTGCAACAATTTTTACCAAAATTTCTGTATATGTTGGTTTATATTCGCTGTCTTGAAGGCTTTCTCTAAATTTAACCAAACCATTTACCTTTGCTTCTCTCATAAGAGTTAATTGTGCTGAGTTTTGTAGGCTACTCATCATTCTTTCTGCTATAGTTTGCCTTATTGGATCAAATTCTATTATTTCTTTAATAGGTAGGCTGTTATTTTTTTCCATTTTTATTCACTCAACGATTAGCTTTTCTTTAATTTCTGCTCCAGAGTTTTTTACTGTAACATAAACAGGGCATGTATTCTTTGTCATTTCAAAAATTATGTTAGCATCTTCTTCTTTTAAGCCCTTGACTTTCATTAATATGTTTACAGAACGTAAACCTTTTCCCCATTCAAAATTTCCGTCTATTTCTGTTGATACTTCGGGAATAACATTTAACATGTTTTTTGCTATGGCTTTAAATGTGATTGTTTCACATGCAGCTAGGCTTGATACAAAAACTTCAAGAGGTGTTGGAAAACCTCTATCTTTATCATTTCTTTCCCCTACCTTAATGCTGAATTCAGGATTAGAAATAAAGACTATCATACCTTCAGAACTTTTACTTAAAATCTTTGCAGGAGGTAATGGAGGTAATTCACTCAAGTTTTCCACCTTTTCATTTAATAAATAAACGAGTTTATAAGTATTAAGCATATTTAATAAATAATGTATTTTTAATTATAAGCATTTATTAATATTAGATTGTATACATATAAAGAGGTGAGCAAATGGTAGAGCTAAATAGAGATGTAGCTTTGAAGATGTATAAGGATATGATTAAAATCAGATATTTTGAAGATACTATAAGAAAATATTATTATGAGGATAAACAACCATTATTTAATATTGCAGCCGGTCCAATACCAGGAGAAATGCATTTAGCAGCAGGGCAAGAGCCCGCAGCTGTTGGTTTGGCAATACATTTAAAAAATGATGATTTTGTAGCAGCTACTCATAGACCACATCACATAGCCATTGCAAAGGGTGTAGATTTGAAAAAAATGGCAGCAGAGATTTTCGGCAAGGAAACAGGTTTGGGTAAAGGCAAAGGAGGTCATATGCATTTGTTTGATAAAAATGCTAGCTTTGGCTGCAGCGGCATTGTTGGAGCAGCATTTCCTCAAGCAGTTGGTGCTGGATTAGCTTTTAAATATTTAAATAAAGATAACGTTGCAGTTGCTTATGGTGGTGATGGTGCAGCAAATCAAGGAACTTTTCATGAATCTTTGAATTTAGCAGCCCTTTGGAAGCTCCCTGTTATATTTGTAATTGAAGATAATAAATATGCAATAAGTGTTCCTAAGTCTAAATCAACAGCTATATCTAGGAATGCTGATAGAGCTGTATCATATGGAATTCCCGGAGTATTTATACCTGATAATGATGTGTTTGCAATGTTTGAAGCATCAAAAGAGGCCGTAGAGAGAGCTAGATCAGGTAAAGGGCCAACTCTAATAGAAATAGAGACTTATAGGCTTTATGGCCATTTTGAAGGAGATCCTGAAGTATATAGACCTAAAGATGAGGTAGAAAAGCTAAAACAGAAAGATCCTATAAATAGAATGAGAGAAGATTTAATGAAAAGAAAATGGCTTGATGAAGATTTAGATGGGACTATTAGAAGTGAAGCTCAAAAAGAGGTAGACGAGGCAATAAAGTTTGCTTTGGAAAGCCCATATCCTAAACCTGAAGAAGCTTTGGAAGATGTCTATGCATACACCCCAGAAATTAAGGAGCCTGAGGTTAAAGGGAACAGAAGGTTACCCATGTATTTGGCTATTTCTGAAGCAATTTCTCAAGAAATGGAAAGAGATAAAAGAGTTATTGTAATGGGTGAAGATGTTGGTGTTTATGGAGGGATATTTGGTGCAACATATGGTTTATATGATAAATTTGGTCCAGAAAGAGTTATTGATACTCCAATATCTGAGGCAGCTTTTATTGGAGGAGCTTTAGGTGCTGCAATGAGTGGACTAAGGCCAATTGTTGAATTAATGTTCGTTGATTTTCTTGGTGTAGCATTTGATCAAATGTTTAATCATATAGCTAAAGATCATTACATGAGTGGAGGAAATATTAACGTTCCATTAGTCCTTCAGACAGCTATTGGAGGAGGATATAATGATGCTGCTCAACATTCGCAAGTCTTATATGCTTTGTTTGCTCATGTTCCAGGATTTAAAGTAGTTGTTCCATCAAATTCTTTTGATGCAAAGGGGCTTATGATAAGTTCAATAAGAGATGAAAATCCTGTGGTTTATATGTTTCATAAAGGTTTAATGGGATTACCATGGATGCCTTATCCAGAAACTTCAATAGCAGAAGTACCTGAAGAAGAATATGAAGTCCCAATAGGTAAAGCTAAGATTGTTAGGAAAGGTAAAGACATAACTATTGTTTCCGCCGCTTTAACTGTTCATAGAGCATTAGAGGCTGCAAATAGCTTATCTAAAGATGGAATAGAAGCAGAAGTTATAGATCTTAGAACGATTAAACCCTTAGATAGGAAAACTATAATAGAAAGCGTTAAGGATACGAAGAATTTATTGGTTGTTGATGAAGATTACATGAGCTTTGGTCTAACTGGGGAAGTTATAGCATCAGTAGCAGAAGAATCTTTAACATATGTAAAATCATATAGAAGAATAGCGGTACCTGATGTACCTATACCATATAGTAGACCTCTTGAACAGTTTGTGCAGCCTTCAGCTAAGAAAATAATAGAGACTGTTCATAACATGTTAGGTAAATAAATTTAATATTTTAGAAATTATTTTTTATGTGGTGGTAGCGATGATAATACAAGTACCTAATTCATGGGATTTTAATAAATTTGGTTATGGTATTGTTGCAGACTGGTATAAAAAAGAAGGTGAAAGTGTAAAAGAAGGAGAAATTATATGCTTGATAATGGTATCAAAGGTTAGAGTTGAAGTTAAATCAAATCAAAGTGGAAAATTGGTAAAAATAATTGCTAATAAGGGTACCAAGGTTAAGCCTGGAGACGCTTTAGCAGAAATTGAGTGAATATAATGCCAGGACCAGTTGGAATTATAATAAATCCTAATTCAGGAACCGATGCTAGAAGGCTAACTTCTAATGCTCAATTTATGGATAGTATACAAAAACTCAGAATAATAAAAAGTGTAATTATGGGTTTAATATCAACAGGTATTAATGATATAGCTGTGATGCCGGATTATTTAGGTATAGCGTACAATTTGATAAGGGATTTGAAGATCGAAGGTGTAGATTTATCAATCATAGATATTGATCCTGAAGGAGATTTTAATGACACAAAAAATTCTATTAAGATTTTTAGAAAAGAAAATTCACCGTTGATAATACTGCTTGGTGGAGACGGGACTATTAGGGCAGCAGCTGAGGAGTCAATAGATATACCTTATCTTCCATTATCAACTGGAACGAATAATACAATTCCATATTTAGTTGAGGGCACTGTTGCAGGTTTAGCAGCAGGCTATTTTATTAATTATAACATTAAAGAAGGACTATGTAATTTAAATAAGATTGATATTTATATTAATAAAGAATTCAAATCAATAGCATTAGTCGATGTTTCTACAACTAACTATAAATATAAAGGGACAGGTATAATAGACTTATCAATGATAATAGATTCTGTAGTTATTTATGGGAAACCAACATCTATAGGTCTTGCTTCTATTGGTGGATTAATATACGATATGGGATGTAATTCTAGCAAATTTGTTTACATAAATTTCAATGGGAATAAATACAAAATTAAAGCAATTGCATCGCCTGGAGTTGTAAAAAATATAGATATAAATTATTATAAAATTGTTGATGTTGGAAATAAAATTTTAATGGAGAAATCGTTTTTTATAGAAGCTGATGGAGAAAGACTATATCCAGTAGATTATGAAGATGAGGTCATTTCCTATGTAAACCCAAACGGGCCAAAAATTTTAGATATAAATAAAATAATGGAATTTATTTCCAAGAATCAGTTATTTAAAGAAAGTCTATAGAAAAATTTATTTAATAGTAGTTTTTTATAAATTATGTGATACAAATGGAAAAAATAATGCTTTCAACAATGAGATTAAGTGATGATATGGTTTCGTTGCTTAAATCGAAAGAGATTAAACCAATACTTCCTGAAGAAAGGATTGCTAATAGAGAATGGATAGAAAAAAATATAGATAATGCTACATCCATTCTTTTAACTTTTATTAACTTTGATAAGGAATTAATAGATAAAGCAAAAAATTTAAAGGTAATAATTGCAACTAGCAGCGGCTATGATCATATAGATGTAGAATATGCAGAGAAAAAGGGGATATGTGTCGCTAATCAACCAGAAGCAATAGCTCATTCAGTTGCAGAGCATGCCATTGGAATGACAATTTCATTATTAAAAAAGATAGTTCAAGGAGATAGGTATGTATGGGATAGACAATGGAAAGAATTCCCTTATTTCTTAACTGGGAATTTGCTTAGGAATAAGGATGTTGCAGTAATTGGTATGGGAAGGATAGGGGTTTTAATATTGTCTTATTTGCGTAATTTTAAGATAGGTAAAATACTTTATTATTCTAGGAAAAGGAAGCCAGAAATTGAGATACTATTAAAGGCTGAACCTGCAAGCCTTGAAAGAATTTTTAAGCAATCAGATATAATTTATTTGACATTGCCATATAATAAAGAAACACAAAATTTAATTAACCAAGATTTGTTAATGAGCATGAAAAAAGGAAGCATTCTTATAAGTTTAGGTAGAGGAAAGGTATTAAAAACAGATGATATAGTTTCAACCCTTAATAAAAGGAATGACATAATGTTTGGACTTGACGTATTTGATTCAGAACCTTTACCGCCAGATTCACCTTTATTTAATAATAAATTCAGGGATAATTTATTATTAACCCCGCATATGTCAGGGCCTAGCAAAGAAACAAGCCATATTACTATATATATGGCATTAAAACAATTAATTCATTATTATGAAAAAGGAAGTGTTTGGAATCCTGTAAATAATGTATGCAAAGAGAGCCATGATATAGAAAACTATTGGGAATACTTATATTAGTCTTTAATAAAGGAATTAAATTTTAATAAATAATTAATCTTATATAGATTAAAAGAACAATTATACGTTATAACATAATGAAAGCAAAATCGTTTATAATGAGAAAGTCAACTTAAAAAAGAGGGTCTTTTAACTATATGGCAAAATCTTATTTTTTAATTTAAATGTATTGTAAAAATAAAAAATTTCCTAATAATATTAATCTTGTTTTGATATTAAACTAATTTCGTCTAAATATAAAAAGATAATTTTTGATGTTTGCTATTTTTATTTATGATATACAGTAAATTCTAGCATTTCACTAATAGTCGCATGATTTATTCAGCTTAAAAATAAATGATATAATTAAATTTTCTTAATCATTGTATGAATAAAAGATTTTCTATTAATATAAAAAGGATAATGACGGTTTAAGTTTGCGAATTTAGGCATATAATAGACATCAAAAATTTGTAAAATTTATGAATCATGAAACCTTTGTTATAGTTTGACAACAAGTAAAAATATAGAACATAATCCTTAAACTTTCGAAAATTTATCCTTTAATGGGGAGATATATGGAGACAGAAACAATTAAAGTAATATTAAACCATAGATCAATTAGGAAATTTAAGACTGGTGTTAGTATACCTGATGAAGATTTAAAGCTGATTATGGAATCAGCTCAAAGGGCTCCTACAGATGCATCATTGCATTTATGGTCTGCAATTAGGATAACAGATAGAGAAAAAAGAAAAGAAATAGCAGAATTAATAAGGCAAAAGCATGTAGAAGAAGCACAGGAATTCTTTATATTTTTGGCAGATTTATATAGGAATACTGCATTAATGAAACACTTAAAAATCAATAGGGCTAAAGATGATTTTGTCCCATTAATTTTTGCTGCAATAGATGCAGCTTTAGCAGCTGATAGAATGGCTATTGCTGCAGAATCTTTAGGATATGGTATTTGTTTTATTGGCGGCGTTCAAGATAATCCAAAAGAGATTATAGAAATTTTAGACCTTCCCGAAAGGACATATCCTCTATTTGGTTTGATAATAGGAATTCCTGACGAATCGCCTTCTTTAAGGAAAAGATTACCAATAAATTATCTAATCCATGAAAACAGGTATAATGATTATAGTGAAAAAGATCTGAATTTCTTATTAGATTATATGGCTGATATAGGTAAAAATGGTTTTCAAGGACTTTTAGCTAAATATATGAGTGATAAAGGGAAATTTAGCTTAAGGAATGAAGAATTTCTAAATATAATAAAGCAACTAGGATTTGACCTAGAATTAACTTCTAAATAAAATAAAACTTATATATTTAAAATTGTAGATATATTTTATAATAACATGGTGCAAACTAATGCAAGAATATCAAGGCAATTCAACAACTAGTTTAAGCAACTTCATTGGTCCAATTAAAAAAGGGAATGTAATATTAATTGTTGGTAATCCAGGAGCAGGTAAAACAATTATTGCATCAAAGCTTTCATTAGATGAAATAGTCAATAATGGAGGTTCAGTTTTATATTTAAATATGAGCGAAGTAAAAAAGGATTACTTTAAAAACTTAAAGATTTTAGGTGTTGATTTCGAAAAATTAGAAAATGAAAATAAATTTTATTATATAGAAGGAATAACATTAGTTAACAAGGATTCTGTATATGAATTGCTAAATCAAATATTATCTTATTCAGAAAAATATAATGTGAGTATGGTTGTTATAGACAGTGTTACGCCAATATTCCAGGCATTTGGGAACGAAGTTGAAGTAAGAGAATTAATACATAACTTCTTTTACAGGCTTTCAAAGTTAAGCAATAAAACATTAATATTAACAGAAGAAATTCCATATGGTGAAGAAAAGTTTGGATATGGAGTAGAAGAATTCATAGTTGATGTAATAATTCAATTAAAGGTATTAAATGTTAAAGGTAGAATTGTTAGGGTAATGGAAATTAAGAAGTTTAGGGGATCGGATATATCTATTGGTGATATACCTTTTCGGATTAAATCTGGAGAATTAATATCCTTGCTATATTTTAAAACTCATAATCAAAAATCATCTGATACAATATATAAAGTTGGTCTTGGTGACGCCACTTTTGCTTTTTATAAAGGAACACAAAATTTAATAATGGTAGATCCTAAAATTGATAGAGAAGGATTAATATTTTTAGGAATTTATGGTGCTTTGTTAGGAAATCCTTTTTTACAAAGTGGAAAAGAAAAAACAATTATAAGGGTTATATCTAGTGATATTGATAAGTTTAAGAAGAAACTAAATGAATGCTTAAATAGTATGTCATTAGGGAAGGATGTTATTGAAAACATAATGAATAACATCTATGTTTTAGGTATGGATTTGGATATATTTTCATTGAATGATTATTTTGATGTCATAAATGAGCAAGAAGAAAATATTAAACCAGCGATTATTATTGATTTAACTCTTGATTTAGCATATAATTTATTGGGAGATCAGCAACTTTTCAATATGCTTCAACTAAATTTAATAAATAAAAGATCATCCAATAGCATAACAGGACTTTATATTGTTAATGGAAAATACAAAGATATATATAGTTTTCCATTGGTTTCATTGTATGATAACATTGCGTATGTGAAACATTATAAAAATAGTGGAATTCTAGTTAAGCCAGTGAAGATGGAGTATAGACTTTTTACATTAGAAAGTTTTGTTATAAATAAAGAAATGGTAGGCAAATGTGAATTATAGTTATACATTTATTTTATAATTAAAAAATAAGAATATTATGAAAATCATATGAATATCAATGGCTTACGATCAAAGTTATAAGATAGGTTTATTATAAAAAAGATTAAGAAATCCTTAAACTCAACAATAAATTTCTGACATACCATTAAAACTACTTAATATTTTATCCCAAATAAACTTTTGAAAAGTAAATCATATAAGAAAACTTTTAAATTTTGTTTTATTTATTTTATAATTAGATGAGTTATAAATACTTAAAGACTATGATTTAGTGATATAAAATGCGTTTATGGTCTATTCATCCCAAATATTTAGATACAAAAGGTCTTCTTGCCCTTTGGAGAGAAGGTCTTCTTGCAAAAAGTGTATTAGAAGGAAAAACTAAAGGATATATAAATCATCCCCAGCTTGATAGGTTTAAAAAATCTGAAAACCCGATTGCATATATTAATGCTTATCTCTATGAAATTTATTTAGAAGCCCAAAGGAGAGGATATAATTTCAATAAAAATAAAGTAAAATCAGAAAAAATAGAAAAGAAATTATTAGTAACAAATAAACAAGTCGAATACGAATTTGATCACCTTCTAAAAAAACTTAAATCGAGAGATATAAACAAATATGAGGAAATAAAAGACATTAAAATGATTGAAGTTCATCCTATATTTCAAATTGTAGAAGGTGAAATAGAATCTTGGGAGAGAGTAAAGAAATAAAATAAAAGTTTTCATAATTATTGAGTTAAAAAAGAATAAATTAAAATGAGTAATTCTTGATAATGAATCAAATGCCGATATAGCATAAGAATAATTTAATATTAATTATTATAGGCTAATTATTTAATTGATTGAATTTTCATAATTCTTAATAACAAATATCTTAATTCTAATAAATTTGATTTAATAAGAATAGAAAACCTTTTTTATCTTTTGATATACTAATATTAAGGGATATATTTATGAGATTTGTTGATATGCATGAAGATTTTGGTTATTCTGTATCATTAGGAAAAGATTTGATTAATGGAAATTATCAATCAGATTTGACCCAATTAAAAAATTTTGATGATGTCATGATATTCTCTGTTGTCTTTCCTGCTATGGAGTCTATATTTGGATATTCGAAAATGTATTTTCAATCTCTCATAAATCAAGTTAAAATATATTATAGATTAGAAAAGGAAGGTATGGTAAAAATTATAAGAAATAAGGAAGATTTAAATAAAAAAGGTATAAAGTTTCTTATTAGCTTAGAAGGAACTGATGTGTTAAATGATCCTTATGATATACTTTTATTAAAAGAGCTTAACTTTAAATCCTTAGGTTTAACATGGAATTATGATACTAAATTCGCAGCATCTTGCATGTCTAAAAAAGATTATGGTTTAACAGGAGAAGGAGAAGAATTAGTAAAACTAGCCAATGATTTAGGCATAATAATAGATCTTGCTCACGCATCTAAGCAAACAGTTTTAGATGTTACGCAAATAACTAAGAAGCCAGTTATAGTTTCACATACTGCATATAGAAAAATGAAGGATCATCCAAGAAATGTAGATGATGAAGAAATAGAAGCAGTTATAAAAACTGGAGGAATAATTGGTGTTATGGCATGGTATAAAGTTTTACCAGAGAAGACCTTTGAGAGTTATCTTAAAGTTATTAATGAGCTAGGAGAAACCTTTGGTTGGGATCATATTGGCATAGGGACCGATTTTTTAGGTATTGAAGAGACAATCAATGGTTTTGAATCAATATCTCAAATAAATAAATTAAAAGAATATTTGGGAGAGAAGGCCGATAAGGTATTATGGGAAAATGCCTATAGGGTTATAAATGAAAACTTAAAAGATTAACATATTCTGACCTCCTCCCCGCCCTAAAGGGTGAGGATTCCACTGAGGTCTTAGGTGTTACTCTCCTTTATGGGAGCTACTCTATTATGATCAACAAAGAAAGATAAGGGCTTTTTCACTTCTTTTACCATTTTTCCTATTGCTTTTTTCATAATGTTTATTGCACCATTCAAGTCTGAATGTAGTTTATGTCCCATCTTGCATGTTATTATTCCTTGGGGCTTTCTCTCAACTTCAACATTATGAAAAGCACATACTCTAGAAGTGTTGTATTCAATGACCTTTAAAACCTTAATGCCATAATCTTGAGCTTTCAACAGTAAGGCTTTGAAAAGTTTAGAATAAGACCACATATTTGATGTGAACTTGTTACCCTTATCTTGTGCAAAGTCTTCATTAGATGAGATGTTAAATTCCTATATAAATGAATAAGTCTTCTGTATAATTTGCTTTTCTCAATTCTTGACTCTTCATAAGCATCAAACCCCCCAATGTTTCTCGCTTTATCAGCTAGGGATTGAGCCTCTGTTTTTTTGGAAATAGAAATAATCCTCCTTAGCTCTTGTAGAGAATCCAGGTACCATCATTAACTACAACACTAGCCAAAAACGTTTATACTCAAATCTATTGAAGCTACTTTGTTACCCTTTGGCTGATAAAGTTAAACCTCTTTCCTTTCCCCCTTCACTATATACTTGCTTTTCTTTCCAGTTCTTGCTTTTATAATGCCAACTTCAACTGGAATGTATGCATACCATCTTCCTCTCGTTTCGTCATAATGAATCTCCAGCCTACCTTGTTTTCCAAACCATCTCACTTTACCAGCAAACTGAATCTCTAAATTAAAGTCCTTTAACACTAGCTTGTAATTTTCTATATCTACGATGTATCAATCTTGTCTAACTACTAGGATTAATTTTCTCTTTCCTTCCTTTTTCCAATACCCTGGCAGTGAGGCTTTTATACCATCTTTCAGGAGGGAAAAATGATGACCATGCTTCGTTATTTTTCTGTATAACTGCTTGCGCGTTCGTTTTAAGTATGCTTTTATATTTTTTATAGTATTTATTCCACGTTTCTTTGAAATCTACCTTACCAAGAATTGTTGCCTCCTCTCATAATTGATCTCATTAAATAAAGAGGAAGATGCATCTGCACACCTTCTTAGTTTTCTTTCTTGTGAACCATTTGGTAGAAGACGAACTGATACAGTACGTGTAGTACCCACATCTAGTATTGTGAGAGTATTTCATCTCTCACTCCACATCTTAGTAGATTGACCAGACATGGATACCACAAATAAATTTTGAAAAGAAACTTAAAAAAACTTTACCCCTCCTTGAAAAGGCGAGGTTTGTTGTTCTTTCTATCAAAGTTTTTTAAATAAGATAATCATAATAAATTTAAAAGTAAGTAAGTAAATTATAACAGGATAAAAATAATTTAATAGGACAAATTCAAGGATATATATTGAATTAAGGTGTTTAAAAATTGGGGGAAGAAAAGATAGGGGTGAGCGAAAGCGAATATTATATTTTAAAGACTTTAAGCAATAAAAAAATAAAAGAATTTAACATTGAAGATGGGGAAAAAATACTTAACATAGATAAGAGCAAATTAGCAAGTATATTGAGATTACTTGAATCAAAAAAATTGTTAGAAATTATTGAAACTAATAAAAAAATATTAAGATTAACTGAAAAAGGCAAAAAGGCATTAGAGGAAGGATTACCAGAAGAAAAGCTAATAAAATTTTTAAAAGATAACAAATCCCTTGATATAAATTTTGTTAAAGAAAAGCTAGGAGAGGAAACAAATATAGCAATTGGGCAAGGAAAGAAACTGAAAATTATTGATTTAAATGATGGCAAGGTGACATTAAAAGTAGATTTTGATGATGCTATAAGAAAGGTTAATAGCATTGTAGATTCATTAAAAAACATGAGCTTTGATAAAAACTTGGAAAAAGAGTTCATATCTAGGGGGCTTATAAAGGAAGATTATATTAAGGAAGTTAAGGTTATAGTAAGAGAAGATGCAATAAATAAGGTTGAATTGTTAACGTCAAAGATTAGTCATGAATTATTGGCAAAAGGTTTATGGAAGGATTTAAAATTAAGAGAATATGATATAAGATCAGAACCCCCAATTGTGTATCCTGCTAGAAAACACTTTTTTGTTGAGTTCATAGAAGAATTAAAAGATATAATGAAAGAGTTAGGATTTAAAGAAGTACAAGGTCCATTAATAGAAATAGAGCTTTTCAATTTTGATATTTTATTTCAACCTCAAGATCATCCAGCAAGGGAAATCCATGATACGCTTTGGATTAAGGATCCAAGATATGCTGATTTAAATAACATGAAGGAGATTATAAATAGGGTATCAAGTGTACATGAACGTGGTTGGAAGTATAAGTTTAACCCAGAAATTTCATCTAGATATGTTTTAAGAAGCCAAACGACTTCAGTCTCTGCTAGGTTATTGATAAGTAAACCCAAGCCTCCAGTAAGGTTCTTTACAATAGGTAAAGTATATAGAAGCGATGTTATAGATGCATCTCATTTACCAGAATTTCATCAATTGGATGGAATAATGGGAGACTACGATTATAATTTTAGGGATCTATTAGGTATTTTGAAGGAGTTTGGAGATAGATTAGGAATAGAAATCAAGTTTAAGCCTGGTTATTTCCCTTTTACAGAACCAAGCGTTGAAGGATATGCTAAAATAAATGATAAATGGATTGAATTGTTTGGAGCGGGATTATTTAGGCCCGAAGTATTAGAGATGGCTAATATAGATTATAAAGTTGGTGCATGGGGAATGGGAGTAGAAAGGCTAATTATGGCGAGATTGGGTTTAAGCGATATAAGACTGTTATATGAAACAAACTATGATTTCTTAAGATCATTTAAGGCAAGGTGAAAACAATGCCAGTTTTAAAATTTAATCCAAATAGAATTTTAAAATTAACTGGATTAGACATGAATTCATTGAGGGAATTACTTTTTTCTTTAAAATGTGAAACTAACATAAATGAACAGAACCAACTCGAGGTTGAGATAAATCCTGACAGACCAGATATGTATATAGGTGAAGGTATAGCTAGAGCTGTAAAAGGGTTAAGTAATAAAGAAAAAGGATTTAAAAATTATTATATTGAAAATACTAGTTTTGAGTTAATAAACGAAGAACCAATTTCTAGGCCAATAATTTCAGCCGCAATATTATATAATGTAAAATTAGATGATGAATTTTTGATTGAACTTATTCAGTTTCAGGAAAAATTGCACGAAGGAATTGGGAGAAAAAGGAAAAAGGTCGCAATAGGGATTCACGATCTTAGCAAAATCCCTTCTAATAAGCTTATTTATAAAGATGTCCCAATAGATACTAAAATGATTCCTTTAAATTCAAACGATTATAAAACAATTGAAGAAGTATTAAAAGAAACAGAGCAAGGGATTAAATATGGAGATATTAGCCTTTTAAATAATAAGCATCCAGCAATAATTTCTGGAAATGAAATAATATCATTACCTCCAGTTATAAATTCTAACATAACTAGATTAGAAGAAAAAACTAAAGATCTTTTTATAGATGTCACTGGGACAGATTTTTACTATGTTAACAAAACAATGGATATCATTGTTTCTAATTTGGCAGAAAGAGATGATGTAAAGATAGGTAGGGTTAAAATTATAAATAAGAAAGAAACAAAAATTACTCCTTTAATGTCAAAAGAAGAAATCATAATCAATAAAAATTATGTAAACAATGTTTTAGGGGAGAAATTAAGTGAAAATGAAATAGCAGATCATTTATTAAGAATGAGATATAATGTTGAGATTAGTGAAGAAAAATTAAAGGTTATTATTCCCCCATTTAGGGCCGATATAATTAGTGAAGTCGATCTTATCGAAGATATAGCTATGTCTATAGGGTACAATAATATTATACCAAATAGACCTAAAATTATGCTTAAGGGATCGTTAATGGATGTAACAATGCTTAAGAGAAAAATAAGGGATATAATGATAGGCCTAGGTTTTACAGAAATTCAATCATTAACCTTGGTAAGCTTAAAAAATCTTGTAGATCTAAAAGAACGGAATTATATTGAAGTCTTAAACCCAGTTACAGCAGATTTCAATTCTTTAAGGCCTAATTTATTTATCTCAATAATTCAGGCTATGAAGAACAATGTTAAGTCTAGTAAACCAATTAAGATATTCGAAATAGGTAAAGTTGTTGAAAAAATAGATAATATTCCAATAGATAAGGAAAAGTTAGGCATAGCTATAATGGATGAGAGCCTATCTTATGAAAATATGCAATCTATTGTGTATGCTTTATTAAAACTATTGAATATTGAATTTAAAATAAATGAATCAACAAGCAAATACCTAATAAAAGGAAGATCTGCTGATATTATTGTAAACAACAAAATTATTGGATCTTTCGGAGAAGTGAGTCCATACATATTAGAGAAATTTAATTTAGATTATCCAATTGTTTATGCAGAGATAGAAATAGGGTGAATCTTTTGGAAATACAAGATATGAAGCCAAATTATACAATTCCAATAAAAAGGGTTGGTTTCAAAGGTTTATGGAAAAGAGCTTATATCGAATCTCCTTTAGGTGTTATGCCGATTGATTTAGAAATTAATGCTTATGTAGAAATACCTGAGGATAAAAAAGGTGCGCATTTATCTAGGAATGTAGAAGCATTGCCAGAAGATATGGAATTTCCAACAAAGGCGAAAAGTATAGAATATTATTTGGAAAAGATTCATAATTCACTATTAAGATTGCATTCATATGCAAAAACGGCAAGGGTAGAGGCTAAAACAAGATATGGGGTAGAAATTAAATTCAATGATTTATCAGAAATGGAGCCAGTAGATGTCTTAATAAGTGTAGATGGAGATTTAAATCATAAAAGATGGTCTATAACAGTAGGTTTATATGGAATGACTGCATGTCCAAGCGCACAATCAACAATTTCATCTATAATTAATTCTAACACAATATCTCCAAGCCATAGTCAAAAAGTATTACTTTATGGTACGATAGAAACTGAAGAAAATTATATAATAAGAATTGAAGATATTGCAAGATGTTTATCAAATGCCTTTTCTGCACCATCTTTTACATTGCTTAAGAGGATGCAAGAAGCGAATTTGGTTATAAGTGCTCATAAGAATCCAAAGTTTGTGGAAGATGTTGTTAGAGATGCTATTGGAGGTTTAAGATGTTTAACTGAATCATTACCAGAAAATACTGTAATAAAAGCGGAAGCAATTAGCTTAGAAAGCATACATCCCCATAATGTTTATGCATATTCTGAAGGAATTAAATCAAGTTTACCAGCTTTAAATTGTAAAAAATTGTGTAATAATTTATAAACTATAAATTTTTAAGTTTATTTTAAATTAATAATAGTTGAGAATGAGAACATGAGATTAGGTTTTTTAAGTAATGGAAAAATTGCTGCTCTTTATGATTCAAATTTTTATATAAAATCCATTTATTATCCATATCTTGGACAGCAATATAACCAATCTCTAAATGGATTGTTTAGAGTGGGAATTTGGATAGATGGAAATTTTGAATGGCTTGAATCTTGGGACAAAACAATAAGTATGGAAGGGTTAAGCGTAAGCGTTAAGGCAATAAAGGATGGAACAAACGTTGAAATAAGAGACGTTATATCCATGTCTCACCCAGCCATTATTAGAAAGGTTAAAATAAATGGAGATGGTTTATACAGGGTTATATTTTACAATGATTTTAGATTAAATGGAAATGATGTAGGTGATACAGCTCTTTATGATCCCTCAAGCGACTCGATTATACACTATAAACAAAATACTTGGTTTCTTGTTTCATCTTCACAACAATTATATGAATATACAACTGGGAGAAGAGATCAAGGCACAGTAATAAATGATTGTAATGATGGTATTTTATCAAAAAATCCAATTTCTCAAGGATCTGTAGATTCTGCGATATCAATTGCATCGAAGGACTTTTATGTATATATTATTGCGGGAAATAATTATAAGGATGTATTAAATAAACTGACAATAATTAAAAATGAAGCAAATAAGCATATGGAAAGAGATATAAGATATTGGAAAGATTTATCAGATGTTTTTGATAATAAGCTAGTAAAACAAAGCATAGCTATAATTATAGGTCATATAGGAAAAAGCGGAGAAATTCCTGCCTCATTGGACACAAGCATACTGAAATTTAACTTAGATACATATGCATACATATGGCCTAGAGACGCCTCTTTAACGGCAATATCTTTAGATATAGCAGGTTATTATTCTTTTACAAATAAATATTATGACTTGTTATTTAATAAATTATTTACAGATGAAGGTTACTTATATCAAAAATATAATGCTGATGGAACTTATGGGAGCACATGGCATCCATGGACTTCTAAAACTAAAAATTCTCTTAATATACAGGAAGATGAAACTTCAACATCTTTATATGCATATTATATCCATTTCATACAAAACAAGGATTTTGATTCTTTAAGAGATTATTATGAAACGATAGAAAATGGTGCGAACTTTTTATCAGAATTCATAGATGAAAAATTGAAGTTACCATTAATGTCTTATGATTTATGGGAAGAAAGATTAGGTGTTCATACCTATACCGTTTCATCGGTAATAGCCGGATTAAGATCTGCATCATTGCTTGCGAAGTATTTAGGCGATTGGAATAATGAAGAGAAATGGGGAAGAGTTTATAAGGATATGATTAAATCATTAAAAGAACATATGTTTGATAAAGAAAGGAAAGTATACTATAAGAGCATAATTATAGATAATGGCAAAATAATAGATTATGATAAAACAGTTGATTCAAGCATAATGGGTATAACAATTTTTGACGTATTAGATCCGAATGATGAAACAGTTATCTCAAGTATTGATAAGATAAAAGAAACCTTATGGGTAAACACAACAGGTGGTCTTGCTAGATACGAAAATGACTATTACCAAAGGTTGCAAGGAAACTATGAAAATATACCAGGAAACCCTTGGATTATTACTACAATGTGGTTAGCTCAATACTATGTTAAAATAAAGAAACTAGATGAGGCAAGAAAGTTAATTAAATGGGTAGAAGGCGTTTCAACGCCAACAGGATTATTGCCAGAACAGATTAGTCCTTTTGATGGTTCCCCAGTTTCAGTAACACCTTTGTTATGGAGTCATGCTGAGTTCCTAAAGACATATTTGTATTTAATAAATACTCAATAAGATGAGGAATTCTATGTTTACTTTATTTAAATTAAAAATTATCTACATTGTTAACCGGGGGGTTAACAATTAAAAATAGCATCTTTATTAGACCATATTATGATATTTTATTAAATTTTATTTTAAAATATTAGTTAGTTTTATCTCTATTATGTTAAATTCATTATCCTTAATTTTTATATCACATTTTAATTTATAAGAAATGATAAAGATATTGATTATATTAATTTTTATTAAAACTTAATTATCAATTTAACTTATAAACTTTTGCCTGCAATAATATTTTGGTGAAAATATTTGGAAATGAAATTGTCTGTAATTATTGCAATAGTCGTAGTAGCGGTAGCTATTTCTATAGGGGCTTACTATTATGGAATATATAAGCATGGTACCCCAACAACAAGTTTATCTTTATATCCAGGCTATGTAGATCCAAATGAAATAGGGAATATATTTGGAGGAAGCTGGAATGTGATAGGAAATGAATCAGGTTATATTTTAATAAATCATAATAATGACACTATTACAATTTCGTATGTTAATGGTACCATTACATCAAATCCTGCATCTAGTTATCCTAATATTTACAGCAATGCCTTTTATAATTATACACTCCTAGAGAGCTATACCCTTTATTCAGAAAAAAGCAATTCTAGCAATGTAATAGCAATTGAAGTTCTAGAAACAAATAATAATGGTATTCCATTTTTAAAACAAGATATTCAGGCTGTTGCAAGTCTATATTCTAATAATTTGACATATACAATGGGAAATATTAGCTATGTTCAAGTAGGTAATTCAATTCTTGCTATTTATAAAAATTATCTAATATTGTTAGGTTCAAATAATAACTATGGGAATAACATGTTAAAACTCTTGAATCAAACAATAGAAACTTTCAAATAATTTTTTAAAATCTATTGGCAATAATAATAATGGTGTAACAATTAGTGAAATGTTCACCTGAAATATTAAAATATGTAAATAATCAACAATGGAAACTAAATTGTGAATATATCGATAGTGAATGTTACGATATAAATGGATATGTTTTGGTTAATGAGAGAGGATGTAATGAAACATTATTTTCTGTTTTATTAAGTAGATCCTCTAACATCATTTTAGCTGAAGAAAACATGGAATTTTTGAATAATTTGTTAGATAATAAAATAAATCTATTCAATTTTTCATGTAAAAATAATATCGGTAAAGTTATAAATGTAAAGCCTATAACTTATGGAAATAGATCTGCTATTTATGAAATATTTAATGAATATAATGACAAGTTTTTATTAAAAATAAACAAGAGATTAGAAGATGATAATATTGAAGATATAATATTGAAGTATTTGACCGATGTGGGATATGTTAACATTCCTAAGTATTATTGTTCAATAAAGTATAATAACTATTATTATGGATTGATTACTGAATATATTGAGGGAGAACCTGCTGCAACATATTATGTAAATTCAGCTATTAGATATATTAAAAAAATTAAAAACATGGATATAATAGGTAATAACATTGCAAAGAGCTTGGCAAATTTACATAATTATTTAAAGGAATGTAAGGATGATTTTTGCAAGAGTGAAGTAGTGAATGAAAAAATAATAGAAAAATGGATTAATAGAATAGAATGGAGAGAAAAATGGATTAGATCCAATTTAGATATTTTGCATCAAGACGAAAAAAGTTTTGCGTTAGAGTCTTTGGATTCAATAGAAGAACTTCTATCTTTAATAAAACCAGACTTAAAGGCTTTAATTGGAAGACAATTAATGAGAATCCATGGTGATTTACATTTATATCAAATAATAGTCTCAAATAATAATGTTTATTTCACAGATTTTGAAGGTGAGCCATATAAATATCCGGCCAATAAACTAGAAAAGGAAATGCCTGAAAGGGATTTAGCAGCATTATTTAGAAGTATAGACTATACTGCTGTAATGGCATTACAGCTATTACATGGAACAAGTATTGGGGAATCATTAGATTTAATAAATGATGATATTTTAAATTGGGAATACATCTCATCTAAGGAAATTTTATCACAATATTTAAATAATATATCTAATCCAATAAAGGAGAACTTTACACAGATTGAGATTTCGTTACCATTTTGGTTATTAGAAAGAGCAAGTTATGAAATTGTTTATGAAATGATTGCAAGAACAGGATACCACTTAATACCAATGAGTTATATTATAAGAATGAAGGAAGGGAAGGA